>JANPAO010000199.1:0-11057 GCA_031429955.1 Phenylobacterium sp.
CAGGGCATCTGGCCCGGCCGCCGAGAGGATGTCGCAGGCGATCAGAACCTGAGCCGAGGCCGCCGGCACCCGTCCGCCGACCACGGTATCCTCCAGCTCGCCGATGCGGACGTGGGAGAAGACTGCCCCGCCCTTCTGGGCGAGGCCAGTCATGTCCACCACAGAGGCGGCGCGACCATCGACATGGGCCGCCATGGCCAGGATCGAGGCGACGGTGGTGACACCCGTCCCGCCGATCCCGGTGAAGACGATGTTCTTCACCCCCTCCAGGGGCTCGAACTCCGGCAGGGGTGTGGACTCTGCTGTCAGGGCAGGGAGGGCCTTGGCCTGGGCGTTCTGACCGCCCTCGATCGTGACAAAGGATGGACAATAGCCTTCGAGGCAGGAGTAGTCCGTATTACAACTGGACTGATTGATCTTCCGCTTGCGGCCAAACTCGGTGTTCAGCGGCTCGACCGACACGCAGTTGGAGGCCTTGGAACAGTCGCCACAGCCTTCGCAGACCAGGGGATTGATGAACACGCGCTTGGTGGCTGTCTCCATCGATCCGCGCTTACGGCGGCGGCGCTTTTCGGTGGCGCAGACCTGATCATAGAGCAGGACCGTAACGCCAGGGGTCTGCCTCAGTTGGCGTTGCACAGCCATCAGCTCGGCGCGCGGCTTGACCTCGACGCCAGGGGCCAGGTCGGTGACCTGGGCGTAGCGGTCTGGATCGTCGGCGACAATCACCGTCAGGGCCACACCCTCAGAGGCCAGTTGCCGGGTGATCTGGGCCGGGGTGAAGCCGCTTTCGGCCCGCTGTCCGCCGGTCATGGCCACGGCGTCATTGAACAGCAGCTTGTAGGTGATGTGCGAATTGGCGGCCACTGAGGCGCGGATCGCCAAGGAGCCGGAGTGATTGTAGGTGCCATCCCCCAGATTGGCGAAGACGTGGCTTTCGGTGGTAAAGGGCGCCGCGCCAACCCAGGTCAGACCCTCGCCGCCCATGTGGCTGTTCAAGTCCGTCTGAGGGTCAGAGAAGCTGGCCATATAGTGGCAGCCGATGCCGGCCAGGGCGCGGGATCCCTCCGGCAGGCGGGTCGAGGTATTGTGCGGACAGCCCGAGCAGAAGAACGGCTTGCGCTGCTGTTCCGCAGCCAGGGTCACCGCCGCCATCGAGGCCGCCGATACACGGCTGAGATAGTCGTGGACCCGGTTCATATGCGGCCCGGCCGGCAGCCGGTCAGCGATGGCCAGGGCCACCTCGGCCACCGACAGGGAACTCAACTCCGATAGCAGGGGATGGCCCACCTCGTCAGTCTTGCCGATAATCCTGGGACGGGCATGGGCTGGCAGATCATAGAGGCTGGCTCGGGCCTGGGTCTCAATCAGCGGGCGTTTGTGCTCGATCACCATCAGGGTCTCGAGACCGGCGGCGAAGGCCTTCAGCCCCTGGGGCTCCAAGGGCCAGGGCATGCCGACCTTGTAGATGGAGACCCCAAGGTCGGCGGCCTCCTGCAGGCTGATCCGCATGGCCGCAAAGGCCTCGACCACGTCCTTATAGGCCTGACCCGAACAGACGATGCCCAGGCGCGGCCGCGCCGATGGCAGGACGACGCGGTCAATACGGTTGGCGCGGGCGAAGGCCAGGGCGGCAGGGATCTTCAGGGTGCGAAGCCGGCGCTCCTTGTCCAGGGGCTGGTCCTTCAGCCGGATGCCGAGACCACCGGACGGCATGGCGAAATTGGCAGGGAGCACGAATTGGTGCCGGGCCAGGTCAACATCGATGGTGACGCCGGAATCCATGGTGTCGGCCAGGGCAATCAATCCGACCCAGAGGCCGGCGTATCGCGACATCGCATAGCCCATCAGACCGTAGTCCAGCACCTCCTGCACATCGGCCGGGGACAGCACCGGCATCTCGAAATCCTGGAAGGCGTACTCTGACTGCGACGGCAGGGTCGAGGACTTGCAGGTGTGATCATCGCCGGCCACAGCCAAGACCCCGCCCTTGGGAAAGGTGCCGGCGAAATTGGCGTGCTTGAAGGCGTCACCGGTGCGATCGACCCCAGGGGCCTTGCCATACCACATGCCATAGACGCCATCGAACTTGGCACCGGGGAACAGATTGGCCTGCTGGCTGCCCCAGACGGCGGTGGCCGCCAGGTCCTCGTTCAGGCCCTCCTTAAACACCACTTCACAAGCGGCCAGGTGCTTGCCGGCTCGGGTTGCCTGTTGATCAAGCCCCCCGAGCGGGGACCCGCGATAGCCTGAAAGGAAGCCCGCCGTGTTCAGCCCGGCCGCCAGATCCAGGCGGCGCTGATCCATCAGAACCCGCAGCAAGGCCTGCACGCCTGTGATGAAGACACGACCTTGGCTGAGCAGAAACTTGTCGTCGAGCGTCACATCCTGGTGCCGCATCGCAATTTCTTTCCTTTTGGGTTCCCTAGCTGGGTTAGAAGATCCTATAAGTTCCGCGCAATTGCTTGCTAAAGGCGTGCCCCCCATGGCCGGTTCCGGGGCACGAAAGGCGCACAATAGCGTCATGTAAGGGAGGAAACCGTGCCTGAGGCCCTCGACGCCGTCGATGCTAAGATTCTGGATCTCATCCAGCATGATGCCGGACTTTCGGTGGCCGAGATCGCCGAGCGGGTCGGCTTGTCCTCCAGCCCCTGCTGGCGGCGCATCAAACGCCTGGAAGACTCCGGCATCATTCAGCGTCGGGTGACCATCCTGGACCGCGAGCTGCTGGGACTGGGCTTTGAGGTCTATTGCACGGTCAAGCTCAGCCTGCCCACCAAGGACAATCTGAACGACTTCGAGACCGCCATCACCAAGCTTGCCGAGGTGGTGCAGTGTGCCACCGTCACCGGGGCCGCCGACTATGAGCTGAGGGTGGTGACCCGCGACATGCACGCCTTTGACAACTTCCTGCGGGAAAAGATCCTGTCCCTGGGCCTGGTTTCCAACATCGAGAGCCGGATCGTGATCCGCTCCGTCAAGAACACCACCGCCGCGCCCCTGGGGCTCGTCAGCCCCTATGTGAGCGCGCACAGCTAAGGGCGATGGAAGGGCTGACTGACCTCGTTGCGTTGAAACCGGCTCAGTTCTGGGCGGTCGTCGTCATCTTCTTGCCCGGGTTCATATCCCTAAAGCTGCATCGCCTTATCGAACAACGCTCAGGCGGCGCGGCCGAAGCCATTATTGACGTCGTTGGCGTCTCTTTGCTGAACGCCCTCGTCTTTGGTGGCCAATCTACGTTGCGGCCACCCACTTGGCGCTCGACAAGCCTGGATACGCCGTCGCAATCTAGAATGCCCTTTGGGTGTGTCTCGTGGGCCCGGTTTGCTGGCCGGTCATCT
The DNA here is from genome assembly GCA_031429955.1 of Phenylobacterium sp. GTDB lineage: Bacteria > Pseudomonadota > Alphaproteobacteria > Caulobacterales > Caulobacteraceae > Phenylobacterium. Next base: position 3,342 of record JANPAO010000199.1, read on the forward strand.
TCCAGTTTGTGAAGCGATTTGCCCTGCGAGGAGGATGGCTTCTTGGGGAACAGAAGACCGCAAGTGCGCTTTTCCATAGGAGCGACTATGTTTGGCTGGAATTCTACTGGGACAATCCAACCAGCCAGGAGAAAGACAATGGCGCAGCCCAAATCGTCTAACACGCACATCCACGAAATTCGGACGGGGTACTCGCCGAAGGCCGACGGCCCTAAGAACCCTCCTAAAGGCGGCTCCTGGGCCAGCCAGTCCTCCAGAGCGGGGCAAGCCTTAACGTCCCAGGTAGAGTCCCAGCAAAAGAAGTGATCGAACGGGTCATACGCCAACGCCGGAAAGATCTCGGCGGGTTTGAGGTTGGGCGGGTCCTGCCAGATGGTCCCCACAGCATGGTGGGGCCTTTCATTTTCTTCGATCACATGGGGCCTGCCGACTTCTCGGCGGGCTTTCCCAGGAGCGTCGATGTTCGCCCTCACCCCCACATCGGTCTGTCCACCGTCAGCTATCTGTTCGAAGGCGAGATGACCCACCGCGACTCCGTGGGTGCCCAGCAGGTGGTGCGGCCCGGTGAGGTCAACTGGATGACGGCGGGGCGCGGCATCACCCACTCAGAGCGGTTCGAAGGCCTGAGGGCCAAGGGCGGTCGGCTGAATGGGATCCAGACCTGGGTTGCCCTTCCCTATGGCCAGGAAGAGATCGATCCTTCTTTCCATCACCACGATGAGGCCGACCTGCCCACCTACGAGATGGATGGCCTGTGGGCGCGCCTCATTGTCGGCAAGGCCTTTGGGGCGCAGGCCGGGGTGAAGACCCACTCGCCGATGTTCTATGTCCACTGGGTGCTTGAAGCCGGCGCGCGCGCTCAGCTTCCTGCCGAGTATCCCGAGCGCGCGGCCTATGTCGCTCAAGGATCGGTGGAGGTGGAAAGTCAGACCTTCACCCAGGGGCAGATGGTCGTGTTCAAGGCCGGTGACCCGGTCCTCTTTACCGCGCAGACCCCGGCCGTCGTGATGCTGCTGGGTGGCGAGCCGGTTGGACCACGTTTCATCGACTGGAACTTCGTCTCATCTTCGAAGGATCGAATCGCTCAGGCCAAGGCTGACTGGCGCGCTGGCCGCCTGAAGCTGCCCGACGCTGACGACCAGGAGTTCATTCCTCTGCCCTAGGGCCTCGAACCCGCGTCACCCCTTCTTCGGGGCAACCGCAGCCGCCTGGGCTGTCCTGGCCGGGGTCGGTGAGGCCGCTGTGCGGAGGCCAGCTGCGGGGCCGGGCTTGTCGCGGAACTTCACCTTCATCTTAGCGACCCAGCCCGCGAAGGCCTCGTTGTCGGCGGTCACCCGTCCAAAGTCGGCCACGTTTAGTCGACCGTCCTGCATCCCCGACAGCGCCACTCGAAGGGCATCGGGGTTGCGGGCCTGCTCGGTGAAGCCCTGATAGCGCTCGCGAACCCGCGCCAGGGCCCCGTCATCGCCGGCCAAACTATAGGCCACCCCGACCCTCAGCAGGCGGCCTTCTTCTTCGCTCGTAAGGGCACCACCGGCTTTCCAGCGCGCGCCCAAGGACCGCTCAAAGGAGGCACCAGCAACGGGCCAGTCCTTCTTCTTCCAGACGACCTCGGCCCGAAGGTCACTGGCCTCCTTGGAGGTATCCCGCTCCAGGATCTCCAATGCCGAATCCAGGCGACCAAGGCCCATCAGGGCGCGGGCCTCCACGAGGCGTCGCTCGAGATTGAGCGCCGTGGGAAGGATCGTCGTGCGCGATCCATTGATGGCAATCAGGGCCTGCTCGGGCTTGCGGTCCATCAGATAGATGGTGGCCAGATCCGTCGCCACCTGGGCGCGCGGCACCCCGTCCAGTCGATTTTCGGCCTGGTACTTCAAGAGGTCGGCCGCCTGGTCCAGCAGGTCGACATCCACCAGACGCCGAACCAGTTTGCGAACCATCAGGTCCCCGTCGGCGCCCAGCGGGGTCAGTTCCTTGAAGTCAAAGAACATGGCCAGGGCCTGGATCGGCTCCAGACCATCGGCGGCGCCCTCCAGGAACAGACTGCGGAACGCGCCGGCCAGATCGCTCTGAAGCTGCAGGGCCTCAGGCAGGTCGGGCAACCTCTGACCCGCAGAGCGCAGGGCCTCCAGGGCCTCGCGATAGCGCCCCTGATTCAGGTAGAGCTGACCCAGGGCACGAATGGTCTCCAGTTCCGTGGAGTCGCCGCGCCAACGATAGCGCAGCCCAACAAACACACTGGCAGCCTGCAACGGGGTGATCTTGCCCGAGGTCAGGCGGATCTGGGTGGCCCGCAGCAGGGCTGGCGCTGACAGCGACTCCACCGGCGCGCCCGAGATGGCGGCATAGATCCGCAGGGCGCGATCTGGATAACCTTGGGCCTCGACAATGCGGGCCTGGATCAGTCGCGTGGCCAACTCTTCCAGGGGCTCGACCTTGTCCATCAGGGCCAGCTTGATGCTGGTGTCGGCCCCGTCGAGATCTCCCAGGGCCAGGGCCGCTTGAGCATCGGAGCGCGCAAACCTGGCCCGCCATGTGGGAGAGAACTGATTGAAGGCCTCGATGCCGGCGGCAAACTGGGTGCGCGCCTCGGGCCACTCGGCCAGTTGAGCCGCCGCATAGGCACGCCAAAGGGCTGCCGAGGGGTCATCGGCCAGGATCGGCGCGGCGAAGTCGGCCTGGGCCTCCTTGTAGCGCCGCGCCATCACCCGAGCCATGCCCCGCAGACCCCGGAACTCCGGGTCCTCCAGCAGTTCGGGGCGGGTCCGAGCCGCATCATTGAGGACGCCGATCGCCTCGAAGGACAGCTCTGATCCCACCAGGAAGCGCGCCAGGGCCATGCGCGCGGCGAGGGGTGCCTCACGACCCTTCTCGGCTTCGGCCATGGAGGCATTGAGCAGACTGTTGTACCGCGCCAGGAAGCCGCCGGGGCCTGTCTTGGGCCAGTTGGCATAGTCGATCAGGGCCGGCATGCTGGCCGGCTGCGGCGATCCGACCTCGGCCTCCGCCCGCTCGACTCCCGCTGAAGCCGGCGAGAGTGTCAGGCCGGTCGGGCGACCGATCTGCACCAGATCCCCCTCATGGGTGAGAGCCAGATCCTCGACATAGGACTCCAGGGCCAGACCCTGGGCCGACGGCAGGACCGCCATCTGTACATATTCGCGGCGCGTGGGCACGCCCTTGGAGGGGCCTAGGGCGGTCACCACCGACAGCGTGTCACCGACCACGGGATCGGTGACACGTACCGCGCGCGTGGTACCCGACACCACCGCCTTCAAGGCCGCAGGGCCGCCGACGTCATCGCGGACGATCCGCACCTGGCTGCTCTGACTTTGGGGGCCAGCGCCAATCGATACCGTCCAGACCGGACCCACAGCGCTGGCAAAGAACGGGGTGCCCCTGGGCGCGGCAATCCGCACCGCCGAGTGGTCCGCACCCTTAAAGCTCTGCATCCGGGAGAACTGGCGAAGGCCCCGAGGCGCGCGGCTGACATCAATGTTGGCGGGGGCGTCGAACACCACCCAGATCGCATCGCCGCGACGGAACACCGCCGCGCCATTGGGATTGGCCCAGGTAAAGGCAAGCTGCACCTGGCCGTTCACCAGCTTGGCCTCCATCGGGACGACCCCGCTGGCCGGGACGGGGTTCGGACGCGCGGGCTCGGGCTCAAGCGCGGCCAAGGCAACCGGCGGGCGGGCGGCGTCCGGCTGGGCCGCCTCTTGCCGTTGGAAGAGATTGATGTAGGTCGCGCCATCGGCCGTTCCGACCTTGGCGTCGGCATCGTCGGCCAGAGTGAGGGCCAACTCCAGTCGCCCCCCGGCCCGTCGCGCCTCGGCGGTCTTCAGCCAGCGCGGCGGGCTGACCCTCAGGCGGGAGATGTCGGGGTTGGCGTCGCGGTCGAAGGCCAGGGTCAGCACCTGGCCGTCCCGTTTGGTGACAACCCGCGCGCCGCCGTTCCAGAACAGTTCGATGCGGGAGAAGTCCTGGGCCTGGGCCACACGCACGGCCAGCGGACCCCGGGGCGCGACCTGGGCCGCGGTAGGAGCCGCCACACCGGCAGGCGCAATCACTCCGGCGATGCAGATCGCCGCGACGCTGGAGTGAAGGGTCCGCCTCAGGTTCACAGGACTATCAGGCGGCCGGGGCGGGGGTCTGGGTGGCCGGTGGTGCCGCAGCCTGCTTCACGGGGGCCTTACGGGCGACGGGCTTCGCCGCCGCTGCCTTCTTGGGCGCGGCCTTCGCCTTGGGCGCGACAGGCGCAGGAGGCTCGGCCGTCGGATCTATGGACGCGGTCTGACGCGCGGCGGCACCGGCTGCCGCACTATCTGCCGAGGCCGCAACCTTGCGAGCATCGGCAAACCGACGCGACAACGATTCCGTCAAGCGCTTGGCCTCAGCCGGCGGCATCTGGGCCAGGATGGCTGAGAGTGCGCGTTCCTTCATCTTGCCGGCGATGGGCAGACGAACCGCGTCGTCCAAGAGCACCATTCGGGGGGCGGCATCCTTGGCCTTCATGCCCTCGAACACCTTCACCAGGCGATCAACCTCGGCCTGCTCCTTGCCATCGGCTTGATTGAGCAAGGATTGGACATCGCCCTTCAGACCCGTAAGGGTCTTGACCTTGGCGTCGAGCTTGGCCTCCGCGGCGGCCAGCAAGGCGAGTTGGACATCAATGTCTTGTTCGCGCTGATCAAGCTGTCCCCGACGGGACCCGAGGCTCTGGAGAATTTGTAGCTCGGCGGGCGACAACCCCGCCTCCTTCGCCAACTCCGCAGCGGTGGGTGCACAGACCGCGGGAGGCTTGGGCGCTGGCGCCAAGGCCGAGGCATCGAGGGCAGAACCCACCGCGGCCGCCTCAGCATCGGCCTTGCCCTCCCCGCCAGCTTGCTCGGTCTTGGCGGCCTTCTCACCCTTTTGCGGTTTGGCGGCTTCCTCGGCGAAGGCCCGGGCCCCCGAGATCAGGTCAGGCAATGAGCGTGCGCCAGCCATGGCGTTGACGGCCAAAACACCAGCCGCGGCTATGCCCACCAGGGGCAGGATGCGGGGAATGTTCTTCATCGACGGGCTCCTCCAACCGACAGACGCTCGGGCGGTCCATCGAATAGGTCGTCTTCAAACCGAGGTCGCTGTCGGGTTTGGGTCGCCTCAGGCCGTCCAGAACGCTCAGGCTCGGGGCGGCTGCGTGACGCGCGGGCCGTAGACAGCAACGTGCCTAGTCGATGCGTGACCCGCTCGACATCGGTCTCGCTGACTTCCACATCGGCGCTGGCGGCCAAGGGGGGGCGAGCAGATCTTGGCGGGGTTGAGGTAACCCCCTGCAGCCCGCCCTGAAGTTGACGGTCAAGGCGCATGGAGAGCGCGCGGGCTTTCTCAATCCGGTCGGCAAGCGTATCGGCCGCCTCATCGGTGGCGGCGCGCAGATCCGCGAGGCCTTGCTCGGCACGGGCGGCGGCCACATCCAATTCAGCCACGGCACGGGCAAAGCCATCATGGCTATCGCGCAGGTGCTTCAGGCGTCCATTCAGCCGAAACCCCATGAGCAGGGCTGCAGCCAGCAGGCCCGCCAACATCAGGTTCATTCCAACGGCGATCAGGCTCATGTCAACCTCTGGACGATGCGCCGGGCATGGGGCGAGATGGGGCCATCCACACGGACAGCGATGTGTTGATTGCGACGACCCATGCGACCCCGGGTCAGGGGGATGGTTCCGGCTCGTAGCTCAATGGCGCTATCTGGCGTGGCATTGAGCATGATGGTCTGACCCACCTTGAGGTCCAGCACCTCGCGCAGACTGATCTGCTGTTCGTCGAGCACGGCACTGACCTCCAGATCGGTGGTCCAGAGTTCGGTGGCCAGGTGACCTTCCCAGATATTGTCCCGGCCAAACTTCTCGCCCATGAACTGCTGGAGCAGCATCTTTCGGATGGGTTCTAGGGTGGCATAGGGCAGCAGCAGTTCGATGCGGCCGCCGCGATCTTCCATGTCCACCCGCAACTTCACGAGAATGGCGGCATTCGGCGGGCGGGCGATGGCCGCAAAGCGTGGATTGGTCTCAAGCCGGTCCAGGGTGAAGGTCACCGGCGTCAGGGGCTCGAAGGCCAGCTTGGCGTCAGCCAGAACCACCTCGACCATCCGCTGCACGAGCACGCGCTCGATGGTGGTGTAGGGGCGTCCCTCGATGCGCATGGCCGCAGTGCCGCGTCGCCCGCCCAGGAGCACGTCGACGATGGAATAGATCAGGTTGGAATCGACGGTCAGCAGACCGTAGTTTTCCAACTCCTCGGCCTTGAACACCGACAGGATGGCCGGCAGCGGGATGGAGTTCAGATAGTCGCCAAAGCGGATCGAGGAGATGTTGTCGAGGCTGACCTCCACATTGTCTGAGGTGAAGTTCCGCAGCGAGGTCGTCATGTACCGCACCAGGCGGTCAAAGACGATCTCCAGCATCGGCAGGCGTTCATAGGACACCAGGGCTGAATTGATGATCGCCCGAATCCCCGAGCGCTCGGCCGCCTCCTCGTCGGAGAGATCAAAGCCCAGCAGGCTATCGATCTCATCCTGATTGAGAATGCGCTCAGAGCCGACCGGAGCCTCGTCGGACGACCCGCTGTCGGACCAGTCCTCGCCCTCGGCGGCGTTGGGGTTTTCGAGTTCTTCGTCCATGGGCGTTCGCCAACCAGGGATAGCCCTAGTTGATCAACATCTCCTCAATGAGGACGGCATTGGCCTTGGACGGCGCGATAACCAGGTTCACCCGGCGTAGGATTTCCATCCGCAGTTGATAGGACCCCTGGCTGCCCTGCAGATCCTCGGGACGAAGCTCCCGCAGGAAGGTTTGGAACATGTCCTGGAGCCTGGGCATGTTGGGCTCCAGCAGGTCTACGGTCTCCTGGTTGGGAACCTCCAGGGTGAGCTTCAGCTTTAGGAAGGTGGCCCGGCCGTCGGCGGTCTGCATGTTCACCACCACATTGGGCATGGTGTAGTACAGCACCCCATCGGGGCCTTCGGCGACGATGCCGAGGGGCTTTTCGTCCTTGCCGCCGCCGTGACCGCCCTTCTCGCCTTTCTTTTCTTTTTTCTTCTCCTTGCCGTGAGCATCGGCCTTGCCGTGAGCCTCGTCGGGCTTGGGCTTGAGGAAGATCATGGCCGCAGTTCCACCGCCGCCCAGCACCAGGACGGCCGCGACGCCGGCGATAATGATCATCTTGAGAGGAAGCTTCTTCTTGCCCGAAGCCGCCCCTTCCTCGCCCTCGGCGACCTCGGCCTCCGGGGTCTCCTTGACCTTCTCCTTGGACACGCGCGCGGCTCCTTAGAATCCTAACGCCTGTGCATGGGGCCGACATGGTTAAGGACTGGTTTTTTCAGCCCCCCAAGCCACCGGCCAAGCCTGCCCGGCAGAATTCGCCGTGACCCGGCCGTTAACCTTCTTATTATTTGTTTCTATTGATCTTTTGAACTGGCCCGAAGTTTGCAACGCCCCCTCCGACGAAACTGTCGCAGGTTAAAGGTTCGAGCTCGTCCATGGACAACGCCCTCTATGTCGGCCTGTCGAGACAGATGACGCTGCGCCGCGAACTCGACATCGTGGCCAACAACATCGCCAATGCTGACACCACCGGCTTCAAGGTCGAAAGCCTGATGTTGGAGACTGCGCCACGGTCGCCGGCCATGACCCAAGGCGGACCCTCGCCGGTAAAGTTCGTGCTGGATTCCGG
>JANPAO010000200.1:0-5432 GCA_031429955.1 Phenylobacterium sp.
TCTTCGGCTCAGCTCTGAGGCAATTCGGTATCGAGCAATTGCTGGCGGGTCTCGGTGCCTATGCCCCGCCTCCAAAGGCCGTGGCCGCCAACCGGGCTGGAACCGCCACCCACATCGCGCCGGGCGACCCTGAGGTCACCGGCTTTGTGTTCAAGGTCCAGGCCAATATGGACCCCAACCACCGCGACCGGATCGCCTTCCTGCGTCTGTGCTCGGGCAAGTTCAGCCGGGGTATGAAGCTCAAGGTGCAGAACACCGGCCGGCAGCTTTCGGTCAATGCGCCGATCATGTTCTTCGCCTCCGATCGCGAACTGGCTGAGGAGGCCTTTGCTGGCGACGTCATCGGCATTCCCAACCACGGGGTCCTGCGGGTGGGCGACAGCCTGTCGGAGGCCGGCAGCATCCGCTTTGCCGGCCTGCCCAACTTCGCGCCCGAAATCCTGCAGCGGGTACGGGTCAAGGACCCCCTGAAGGCCAAGCACCTCAAGAAGGCCTTGGAGGGCCTGGCGGAGGAGGGTGTGACCCAACTGTTCCGGCCTCAGTTCGGGGCTGACTTCATAGTTGGCGCTGTGGGTCCCCTGCAGTTTGAGGTCATGGCCGATCGCCTGGCCAATGAGTACCAGCTTGAGGTGCAGTTCGAGGCCAGTCCCTTTGCCGAGGCCCGCTGGGTCACCGCCGACAAGGCCGAGCTGGAGGATTTCTCCACCAAGCACCGCACCGCCATGGCCACCGACATCGACGAGCAGCCGGTCTTCCTGGCCAAGTCGGCCTGGGAACTGGGCTATGTGGTGGAGCGCTATCCCAAGGTGGCCTTCCACCGGACCCGGGAAAGGGGCTAGGCCGGTGACCGGGGCCATCGTCTATGGGACGCCCCCCTATGGGCTGGTGGAGGTTCCGGTCCACGCTCGCCAGGTCTCGCCCCTGATCCCCGGCTCGGCGGCCCTGGAAGACCTCGAGGCGGCCAGCCTCGACCTGGCGGTGGTGGCCGCGCCGCCCGGAACCGCCGAGCGGGACTACGTTCTGGCCCTGGCGCTGCGCGCGCTGAAGCCGGACGGCCGCCTCACCGCCTTTGCCCCCAAGGACAAGGGCGGGGCCCGCCTGAGGAAGACCCTGGAAGCCTTGGGTTGCGAGGTCTTCGAAGAGTCCCGCAAGCACAACCGGATTTGCAGCCTCCTACGGCCTGCCAAACCGACATGCCTGCAGGAGGTCATCACCGCCGGAGCGTCGCGCCAGGTGGGCGCGCTGTGGACTCAGCCCGGCGTGTTCAGTTGGGACCGGGTCGATCCGGGCAGTGCGCTGCTGTTGGCAAACCTTCCGTCGCTCAAGGGCGCCGGGGCGGACTTCGGCTGCGGGATCGGTCTTCTGGCCCTGACGGCTTTGGCCACCCCCAACGTGACGGCCCTGACCCTGGTGGACATCGACCGGCGCGCCATCGAAGCGGCCCGGCGCAATGTCACCGACCCTCGCGCAACCATCCTCTGGGCCGATGTTCGGCAGGCAGGCCTATTGAACCTGGACTTTGTGGTGATGAACCCACCGTTTCATGACGGCGGAGCTGAGGACCGGGCCCTGGGTGTGGCCTTCATCGAAACGGCCGCCCGGGCCCTGGGGAAGGGTGGAACCTGCTGGCTCACGGCCAACCGTCACCTGCCCTATGAGCGCCCCCTGGCTGAGGTCTTCTCCAAGGTGGAACTCCACGCCGAAGCCGGAGGTTACAAGATCTATGAGGCCCGCAGGTGAGCCGGCCTCCGATGGCCAGGCTCGATCGCCTGCTGGCCAATCTGGGCTATGGCTCGCGCCGGGAGGTCAATGCCCTTGTCCGGGCCGGCGGGGTGGCCCTGGACGGCGTGATCCTGACAGACTCCGGTACCAAGGTCCCCGTGGTGCGAGACCTGCCAGAGCGCATGCGGGTATCGGGTGCCCCTGTCGATCCCCCAGCACCCCTGACCCTGATCATGCACAAGCCCCTGGGCGTGGTCTGCTCCCACCGCGAGCCCGGTCGCAGCGTCTATGAGCTGCTGCCCGCTCGGTGGAGGGCGCGGATGCCAGGCCTGTCCACCATCGGGCGCCTGGACAAGGAGACCTCGGGCCTGCTGCTGATCACCGATGACGGCGACCTGCTACACCGGGTGATCTCGCCGCGCGCCCATGTCGCCAAACGCTACATCGCCACCCTCGACCGTCCGCTGGGCGGGGAGGAGGGCACTATCTTCGCCGCCGGCGACCTGATGCTGGAGGGCGAGGCGACGCCCCTGGCTCCCGCGCAACTGCAGGTGCTTTCACCCCACCACGCCTCCCTGACCATCACCGAGGGTCGCTACCATCAGGTCCGCCGCATGTTCGCCGCCGTCGGCAACCACGTCACCGCCCTGCACCGGGATCGCATCGGGGGTCTGGCGCTGCCCGATCAGCTCAACGCGGGGGAGTGGCGCGTGCTGTCAGCGACCGATGAGGTAGCGATCTTCAGCTAGCTTGGCGACCATTTCGCCCGAAACGCGAAAATTCGTACTTCGTTAACCATAACTCTCTGATTAACCACTTGTTTACGATCTCGGACCCGGCTTTGCTCCTTCCGGTCTGAACCCAGGTCAGGCGTCCCGTGTTGAGACGCCAGGGTGATCGGAGCCGCGACATGTTCGAGTTCGGTCGAGAACTGAAGCGCCTGTTTGGCGCTGACGGGCTTCACGTCCCCCGCGACGGCCTGACGGGCGGCGACTCCTCTCTCCTGGAGCTGTTGACCCTGGATCTACTGAAGTCGGAGGCCAAGTCCGCCGACATCGCCGCAGGACGCATTGGGGCCACCGATCGTGCCCAGCGAAAGCTGGAGGCCGCCATCGTCTGGCGCGAGGTTGCCCGGCGCTCCGGCGACGCCGTGGCCCTGCGCAAGGCCGCGGCCACCGCAGAGATCGCTGCCGACCTCTTTGACCGCAACCGCCGCCCCGACGGCTGGGCGCGCGCCCGCTGCGAACAGGCCTTCTGTGCCATGCTGGGGGCCGAGCTGTTCGGCGACGAGGGCCTGAACGCCGCTGCCACGGTGGCTTTCCGTGAGGCTCGCTCCGCCGCTCGCGGCGGTCTGGCCCTACCCCTGGCCGATATCGGCATCGCCGCCCTGGATGGCCGCGCGGGGTTGGCGACCGGGGACGCACAGGCCGCCTGGCTGATCGCTGCCCGGTTCCATGCCCCGATCCAAGGGCTGCTGGTTCTTACCAAGCGGTGCCGTGCCGCCCGCCTGCTGGCGGTCGAAGCCCGCCTGGTTCGTGCCGACCTGCTGCTGGGCTGGGGCGCACGTCTCAAGGACCGCGAACTGCTCCAGACCGCCCTGGAGGATGCTGAGACCGCGGCCGCCGATCTCGACCCGGCCTATGAGCCCCTGAGTTGGGCGCGGGCCAATGCCCTGCGCAATCAGGTCCAGGCCCTGTTTGGCGACGTCACTGGCCAGATCGAGAGCGTGGCCGAGGCCATCAACGGCCTGGCCGACGTGCTCAAGGAGCTGTCACGGGAACACAGCCCGCTCGACTGGGCCCGGGTTCAGACCGCCCTGGCCGAGAGCCTCCAGGCCCTGGGCGAGGCTGGTGCCAGTGAGCGCGCCTATGAACAGGCTGTCACCTGCTATGACCGCGCCGCCTTGGTGCTGAAAGACGCTCCGGCCCTCGCCCTGCGCGCCGTGGCGGCCTCCAACCGCGCCCTGTGCCTGGCGCGCTCAGCCGAGCTCAGCGGCGACCTCAATGTGCTCGACTCCGCCGAGACCGCCTTCCGCATCGAGCTGACGGCTATGTCGCCGGGCCGCGACCCCACGGCCTGGGCCCTGCTGCAGGTGAACCTCGCCCGCCTCTATGAAGCGCGCCTGGACATCACCGGTCGCGACCGAGGCGAGCGTGCGGCGGCCGCCACCGCCCTGAATGCGGCCCTCGATGTCTTTGCCGAACAGGGCCTCCGCTCCCTCAGCGTCATCGCCGCCGACGCCCTGGCCCGCCTCAGCCACGCCCCGCCAAGGCCGGCCTACTGACCGCGAGCCTTTCGGCTTCTCAACCATAGGTCCGTGTGGCAGACTGCCCTCCGATCGGGGGATGTCGCGATGAGATTGAGCATCTTGGCCATGGCGCTTGCCGCCGCCAGCCTGGGGTCGGTGGCGTTGGCGGCATCAGACATTGTCACGCCCCCAGATTGGCTGCGGAGACCGTCTCAGGACGACGTGCTGGCCGTCTGGCCGTCAAAGGACTTCGGCCAAAGGCGCGGGGGGACCGGTGTGATCGCCTGTTCGGTGTCGGCCCAAGGGGCGCTATTTGCGTGCCGCGTCATCTCGGAGAAGCCTGAGGGCTCGGGGTTCGGCAATGCCGCCATGGCCCTCGCACCGCAGTTTCTGATGACTCCGGCATTGCGGAATGGAAAGCCTGAACCCTGGAACGAGCTGAGAATTCCCGTCAATTTCAAGAGCAGTCCTAACCAGTCTGGCGAACTTACCCCGCCCAATCTGATCCGCCCGAGCCTCACCAACGTCGTCTGGACCCAAGCGCCGACGGCGGCGCAAGTCGCGACGGCTTTCCCCGCAAAAGCGCGCGCCGCCAAGACCGGCGGCAACGCTGTTCTGGACTGCAATCTTGACGAAGCTGGGCGGTTGACCAAATGCGTCACCCTTGGCGAAACCCCCAAGAGGCTGGACATTGCGCGGGCCGCCAAGACGCTGACGCTGTTTTTCGTGGGGCCAACCCTGCGCAGCGACGGGGCCAGCACTAAGGGTGCGGGGGTGCAGATCCCCTTCACCTTTCCTATTGAGATGACCAGCGCCACGGAACCGGTGGTCGGCAAGCCGCGATGGACCGCCGCGCCCACCGCCGAGGCGCTGGCCGCAGCGATCCCCGCCACCGCTGCGGCGTCGGGTATCCGCACCGCCCGGGTCGTCCTCTCCTGCAGGATCGCCCAGGGCGGGAGCCTCGAGGCCTGCGGCATTGCAAGTGAGGAGGCCACGGCCCAAGGCTTCGGCGCGGCAGCCCTCGGCCTAGCCAAGGATATCCGGGTCAGCATCTGGACGGCCGAAGGTCTGCCCACAATTGGCGGCGCAATTCAGGTTCCGATCCGGTTCGATGTCCCAGCGGCACCGGCTAAGCCCTAAGCCGCTGCCACGTCTCCGGACTGACGCCGCATTCGCCAGAACCTGACGGTGCGTTGGGCGGCCTCGCGGGAGACCGCCTCATAGAGTTCGCCGTACTGCCGCGCCTTGCCCATGGCGTTGGCATCACGGTCCAGGATCAGCACGGCAAAGGTCAGGTAGAGCGAGCGATCAAAGCCTGCCGCCTTGCAGACGATGGACAGGGCGTCCAGCTCCCGCCGCTCCAAGATCCGGCGGGCGGTGTGGAAGTCGATGTCGGCCAGTTCGCACAGCGCCACCAGGAACTTGCTGGTCTCACGATTACGCAGGAAGCCGGCCAGGACCG
>JANPAO010000201.1:0-4603 GCA_031429955.1 Phenylobacterium sp.
GGCCAGCCTGGCCTCAGGCCTTGCCCAGGCCGCCCTGGCCTGGGTCCTGGCCTGGCAGCGCATCCAGGCCCCGGAGGTGACACGGTGACCGATCCGGCTTTGCAGGAACTGGGACGTCTGATGGTTGAAAGCGTGCCTCAGGCCGCCGCCCTCGGCTTTCGTGTGGTGTCGGTGTCCGGTGCCCGGGGCAGCATTCACGTGCCGTGGCGTGCGGATCTGGTGGGCGATCCCACCACCGGCGTCCTGGCCAGCGGGGTGGTCACCTCCCTGCTGGACCACTGTTGTGGCCTGTCCATCAGCAACGAGACCCAACGCTTTCCCACCGCGACCCTGGACCTGCGGATCGACTACATGCGACCGGCAGCGGCGCGCACGGGGATCACGGCAGAGGCCCATTGCTACAAGATGACCCGGTCCATCGCCTTTGTCCGCGCCCAGGCCTGGGACCTCGACCCCGATGATCCCATCGCCACAGCCCAGGCCGCCTTCATCCTGCATGGCGCGATGCCGTCATGAGCCAGGCCAATGGCCGACTGCAGAGCTTTCTGGCGTCGGTTCCCTATATCCAGTTCCTTGGCATGGGCTGCGAACTGGCCGGCGACGAGATGACCGCCATCCTGCCCTTTGCCCCCCACCTGATCGGCAACACCATGCTGCCGGCCCTGCATGGCGGGGTGATCGGGGCCTTCCTGGAAATGACCGCCTTGGCCCAGCTCTCGGTGGTTCAGCAGACCCCGAGGGTTCACAAGACCATCGATGTCACCATCGAGTACCTGCGACCGGGCCGAGCCCTGACAACCTATGCCCGGGCCGACCTGCGCAAGGTGGGCCGCCGCATCGCCAATGTGACGGTGGAGGCGTGGCAGGAGTCCCGCTCAAGCCCGATCGCGGCCCTGCGCGGCCATTTCATGCTCAGCGGCGAAGACTAACCGCCCCCAGGCTCCCTACTCCTTGGGCATGGCCCCGGTCTTGCCGCCGCAGCCCTTCAGGGTCTGGTCGCCCAGGACCACCTGCGCCGAATAGAGGTACTTCAGGTCCGACATGCCATCGGAGCAGGCCTCCAGTGCCAGGGTCACCTTCAGGCCCTCGGTGCCCGCCTTGGTGGTCCAGGTGCCCTTGCCACCGGCAAGCGCGACCCCGGGATTGGCGGCAACCAGGTCTGGCTGATCAGGGCGTTGCAGGATGATCTGTTTGGCCCCGATCTTGATCGCCCAGAGGGGCTCGGTCCCGCGCGCCTCCATGTCCCCGGCAAAGTCATCGGTGGGCACCACGGGCGGGGCTGCCGGAGCGGGTGGCGCGGCGGCCGGCGGGGCGTCTGCCGGGGGCGGGGCGGTCGAGCCGTCCGGTGCCTGGGGCGAGCAAGCCGCCAGGATCAGGACACAGGCTGCGGCGAGGAGGGCGGGGCGCATGGGAACGAGGCTTTCCTGACGGCGGGTTGGGGGTTTCACCAGCGCCCATCTGAAACCCACAGGCCCCGTCCGCGCAAGCAGGTTAGACTCCGAGGTGATGAGTCGGATCGCCACCTTCTACGAGTTCTTCGCCGGCGGCGGCATGGCGCGCCTGGGACTCGGCCCTGCTTGGACCTGCGCCTTCGCCAATGACTTTGACCCGGTCAAGGCCGCCACCTACCGCGCCAACTTTCCCGATGCCGAGTACCATTTTCAGGAAGGCGATGTCTGGAAGCTGGAGGCCTCGGATCTGCCCGGCCAGGCCCACCTGGCCTGGGCCTCCTCCCCCTGCCAGGACTTCAGCCTGGCCGGCGCGCGGGCTGGTCTCGATGGCGGGCGGTCTTCGGCCTTCTTCGGGTTCTGGCGATTGATCGAGGCGCTGAATGCCGAGGGTCGTGCGCCTAGCGTGATCGTGATCGAAAACGTGGTGGGTCTGCTGACCTCGCGGGGCGGCGAGGACTTTGCCGCCCTCTGCCGGGCGCTTGCCGCCCAGGGCTATCGCTTTGGAGCCCTGGAGATCGACGCAGCCCACTTCCTGCCCCAGTCCCGGCCCCGGGTCTTCGTGGTGGCCACCCGCCTGCAGGTCGCCTCCGGTCTGGTAGGCGACAATCCCTTCCATACTCCGCGCGTGAAGGCGGCCCATCGCCAGTTGCCGGCCGATCTCGCCCAGGCCTGGGTCTGGTGGGCCGGCAGCCTGCCGCCGGTCCGCAACGCCGCCCTTGTGGATATCCTGGGCCCCGACGACGCCGCCACCTGGCACCGTCCCGACCGCACCCGAGATCTGATGGGCCTGATGGCCCCAAGGCACCGCGCGAAGATTGCCCAGCTCCAGGCCACCGGCACGCGGGCTGTGGGGGGACTCTTCCGACGGACGCGGCAGGAAGCCGGAACCGGCGTGCAGCGGGCCGAGGTCCGGTTCGACGGCCTGGCCGGATGCCTGCGCACCCCACGGGGCGGCTCGTCGCGCCAAACCCTGGTGGTGGTGGATCGCGGTGCGGTGCGGACCCGCCTGATCAGTCCCCGAGAGGGTGCCCGACTGATGGGCCTGGCCGACAGCTATCAACTCCCCACCACAGCCACAGGCGCCCTGCATGTGATCGGCGATGGGGTGGCGGTCCCTGCGGTGCGCTGGCTAGCCCAGACCCTGCTGGAGCCGCTGCTGGCTGATCAATAAAGATAGACAACGGTGTCATCCCGGAAAGGCGCAGCCTTGTCCGGGACCCATAGGCGCGGGGCTCTCAGGATGGATCGGTGCCTATGGGTCCCGGTCTTCCGCGTGCCGCGAAAACCGGGATGAGACGGAGAGGATTGAGGCGTGATGAGAAGTCCTACGGCCCACCGCCAATGTGTTGACCTCCATTTTTGAGTTCGACTTCAATGCGCCATTCGAGTGCATTCGGTTGCAACGCCGCCGAGTAGGTCCCGCTCGCCATTAGAAATCCTGGGTAGGCTGCGCCAAGAACCGCCCTTCCAAATCGCGGCGGTGGGTTTAGGTTCGCGGGCAACGCGACCCCACAGGGATATGACCATGACCACCACCGCCTATGACGCCGCCCGCCACAAGCGCGCCGGCCGGGGTAAGATCTATGCCTCGATCATCGACACCATTGGCGACACCCCTCTGGTGGCCCTGCCCAACCTCACCAAGGCGCTGAAGCCCAAGGGCGTCGTGCTGGCCAAGCTGGAGTTCTTCAACCCCATCGGCTCGGTCAAGGACCGGATCGGCGTCTCGATGATCGAGAGCCTGGAGTCCCTGGGCCTGCTCAAGCCGGGCGGTCACATCATTGAGCCCACCAGCGGCAATACCGGCATTGCGCTGGCCTTCGTCGCCGCCTCCAAGGGTTACCGCCTGACCCTGGTGATGCCCGAGAGCATGTCCATTGAGCGTCGCAAGATGCTCCTGCTCCTGGGGGCCAAGCTGGAGCTGACACCGGCGGAGCGCGGCATGGCCGGGGCCGTGGCCCGGGCCAAGGAACTGGTGGAGGCAACCCCCGGGGCCGTCATGCCGCAACAGTTCGACAATGGGGCCAATCCCCTGATCCACCGGGTCTCCACGGCAGAGGAAATCTGGAATGACACCGCCGGTGCCGTCGACGCGGTGGTTTCCGGCGTCGGCACCGGCGGCACCATCAGCGGCATCGGTCAGGTGCTCAAGGCCCGCAAGCCGGGCTTGAAGATGATCGCTGTGGAGCCCGAGGCCTCGCCGATCCTGTCTGGCGGCAAGCCGGCACCCCACAAGATCCAGGGGATTGGCGCAGGCTTTGTGCCCTCCATCCTGGACCGTGGGGTGATCGATGAGATCATCCAGGTTTCCAATGACGACAGCTTCTCCATGGCCCGTCGCGTGGCTCGGGAGGAGGGCATCCCGGTGGGGATCTCGTCTGGTGCCGCCCTCACCGCAGCCTTCGACCTGGCCTCCCGCGACGACTATGCGGGCAAGACGGTGGTGGCCATCATCCCCAGCTTTGCCGAACGCTATCTCTCCACGGCCCTGTTCGACGGGCTTTAGGGCGCGTTCCGTAACTTGGGGCCAGGTTTTCGGATCAAATGCGCGCCGCGGTGATCGGATGCGGGGTCGCGGGCATGGCCGCCGCCCTGGCCCTGGCACGAAGGGGCCATGAGGTCACCTGGAGGCGTTTGTCACGCCCAAGCCCCTGGGCTCTGGCCTCTTGCTGCAACCCTCGGGCCTGGCCGCCATGCGGGTCCTGGGCCTGGAGGCGCAGATCAGGGATTTGGGGGCACCCATCGCCCGGCTCGATGGGCGCGACCTGTCCGGCCGGCGCATCCTCGACATGGCCTATGATCACTGGCGGCCGGGGGCCCTGGGCCTGGGGGTTCACCGTGGCACCCTGTTCCAGGTCCTCTATCAGGCCGTGGCGCAGGCCGGCGTGCAGGTGCTCACCGGGGTCGAGGTGGTGGGCGTCGAGACCTTGCACCGCCCCGTCCTTGTGGACGCCAAGGGCACGCAGCACGGGCCCTTCGACGTGGCGGTGGTGGCCGACGGCTCGGCCTCGCGCCTTCGGCAGGTGATCCGACCAAGGGCCAGGGCACCGATCTATCCCTGGGGGGCGGTCTGGGCCAATGTTGCCGACCCTGAGGGTCGGTTCACGGGTGCCCTGCATCAGCGCTTCGACGCGGCCACCACCATGATGGGG
>JANPAO010000202.1:0-2229 GCA_031429955.1 Phenylobacterium sp.
TGGTCAGCCGGCAGCATCAACAGCAGCGGGAAGGCCAGCAGCGAGCCACCCCCCAGCAGCATGAAGTCGGCCACCGGACCCCACAGATACCGACGCGGGGCCGCAGCGGCGGCGCTCTGACTCAAGGCAATCGACATGGCGGCCTCCGGCGGCGAACGTTCCACACCAGCATGGGGACCAAAGCTTAGGCCAGGGTGAACATCCTGCTAAACACCCGCACCATGCAGACCCTCTTCCTGGCCTATCTGGCCCTCATCAGCCTGATCACCTTTGGCGTCTTTGCCGATGACAAGGCCCGCGCCATGGCCGGTCGTCGACGGACGGCCGAGGCCACCCTACTGAAGCTGGCCATGCTGGGCGGCAGCCCCGGCGCGCTCTGTGCCCAACACCTGCTGCGCCACAAGACCCGAAAACAGCCCTTTGCGGCGCGGCTCAACATGATCGCGGCGATCCAGATCCTGCTGCTGGGGGTCCTGGTTTTCCGTCATGGACTTGTCATCCTCTAGGGAAGCCTGCTTCGATCCCCCTAAGAGCTGCGCCCTCAATGCGTCGGCCACGGGATGGAGCGCGAGCATGGACCACGACCTGATCATTGTCGGCGGCGGGATCGGAGGCTCAGCCCTGGCCATCGTCATGGCCAAGGCCGGTGCCAAGGTGCTGCTGCTGGAACAGTCGGAGGTGTTTGAAGACAAGGTGCGCGGCGAATGGATCGCCCCCTGGGGGGTGACCGAGGTTCAGCGTCTGGGGCTCTATGACCTGCTGATGGGGGCGGGCGGCCATCACGTCGAAACCCACATCTCCTTCGACGAGACCCGCGACCCCCAGGCGGCTCGGGCCCGCGCCCTGCCGCTGGGCATCTTTGCCCCCGGGATTGCCGGCCCCCTGTGTCTGGGCCATCCCCACCACTGTCAGACCCTGTTCAATGAGGCCCTGGCCCAGGGGGTGGACGCCCGTCGCGGCGTGCAGGTGATGGCGGTCACGGCAGGCGCGACCCCCAGCGTCACCTTCCGCCAGGGCGAGCAAGAGATCACCGCCACGGCCCGCCTGTTGGTGGGCGCCGACGGCCGCACCTCCATGGTGCGGGAGGCGCTTGGGGTTGTCCTGCACCAGGACGCGCCCCACCACATGTTTGCCGGCCTGCTGGTGGAGGGTGCGCCGGGCTGGGATGACCGGCTGCAGGTCATCGGCGTGGAGGGCGACTTCCACTTCCTGGTCTTCCCGCAGGGGGAAGGGCGGGTGCGGCTCTACGGCGCCTTTGACCTGGACCAGCGCCGCCGCTTCTCAGGCCCTGACGGGGCCAGGGTGTTCCTGGACGCCTTTGCCCTGGCCTGCGCCCCGGACAATCAGCACCTGGTCCAGGCGACCCCCGCAGGTCCCCTGCTGACCTATTTCAACAATGACGCCTGGACCGACCAGCCCTATGCCCCTGGCGGCGTGCTGGTGGGGGATGCGGCGGGCTGGAACGATCCGATCATCGGCCAGGGTCTCTCCATCACCTATCGCGACGTGCGCCTGGTGAGCGACCTGCTGAAGAGCCAGGATGACTGGAGCGGTCTCGACTTCAGCCCCTATGGCGAGGAACGGGCCGAGCGGATGCGGCGGCTGCGGTTTACCGCCGCCCTGGTGTCCAGCGTCGATGCCGAATTTGGCCCCCAGGCCCGCCATCGCCGGGAAAGCCTGCATGCCCGCGCAGCCCTGGATCCGGCCCTGGCCGCCTATAGCCTGCCGTCGATGGCCGGGCCCGAGGCCTTTCCGTCAGAGATGTTCACCCCTGCGCGCCGGGCCTTTGTGCTGGGTACCTCGGCGTGAGCGGGGTTCCGATCATCACCGATCCGGCCCGGGTGGACGCCGCCTGGCTCACCGCCGCACTCCAGGGTGCCGGTGTAGAGGCCCAGGTCGCCAGCTTCAGCACCCAGAAGGTGGGGGACGGGATGCTGGGGGAGAGCGTCCGCTTTGCCCTGACCTATGCTCATCCCGTCGCCGGTGCGCCGGCCAGCCTGGTGGGCAAGTTTCCCTCCGCTGACCCCCTGAGCCGCGCCACCGGGGGGGCGATCGGCCTCTATCTGAACGAGGTCTGCTTTTATCAGCAGATCGCCCACACCGTGGCGATCCGCACCCCCCGCCCCTTCGTGGCCGCCATCGACCCCGATACCCACGACTTCACCCTGCTGCTGGAGGACATGGGCCCGGCCCAGGGGGGCAATCAACTCCTGGGCTGCTCGGTGGCTC
>JANPAO010000203.1:0-9180 GCA_031429955.1 Phenylobacterium sp.
CCGCCACCACCTTGCCGGTGCAGGGCGCGGCCTGGAGCAGGCGATCCAAAGCCTCGGCCACCGTGAACGCCCCCACCAAAGCCGGCGCACGCGCCTGGCCGCAGGACGAGGCCCCCAGCAATGTCAGGTCGGCCTGCAGGGCCAGATCAATCAGAGATTCGGCATAGGGTTTGGCGGGAATGGAAAATCGGACCCGCTCTGGAGCCGCATGAGCCGGGCCAACCGCAATCAGGGCAGCCGCCAAACAGCCCAAGACGCCCGTGACTGACCACGCCCGATAGATCGCACTTCCCCCGCGAGGGGCGTCCTTACTTTTTGCGGAGCAGGACGCCGTCGTCAGAGTTTATCGCGCGAATGGGCAACATCAATGACAGTCGCCCGACAACGTTGGTTTGACTGTCTAGAATCAGGACGCCCGAGATTGGGGTTTGCCCCAACTGGGCGTCTGCCAGCACGATGGGCTTGGTGAACTGGCGGTTCAAATCGGCCACCACATTGGCCAGGGGTTCATCACGATAGACGACGCGCCCAGACCGCCAACCCAGGGCCTCACTCGGCTCAACGAAGGTGAGTTGGGCCTGAGGATTGGCGGGATTGAGCACCAATCTCTGCCCCGCTTTCAGGACATAGGTCCGCCCAACCTGACCCTCACCCGGTCGAACCTCGACAATGCCGCGTGCGACGGTCACGCGCAGGTCCGAACCACGGTGACGGACATCGAACTGGGTTCCCACCACCTGCACGACATGATCACCGGCCTGGATTGTGAAGGGCCGCTGCTTGTCGGAGGCAACGTCAAAGATCGCCTCCCCCTGCTCCATGACCACGCGCCTAGCATTCCAGGCCTGGGTCGTGCTGAGGCGGGTTTCGGCATTCATGTCGACGGTGGAACCATCGGCCAACTTGACCGTGCGGTGCTGGCCATTGCCGGTCGCAAAGCTCAGGCTTGGGCTGCTGACCACTGGCAGCATGGCCACCAGAATGGCCGCTGCGGCAGCCAAGCCGCCAGCACCCACCAGCCAGCCGCGGCGAGTTTCCGCAACCCGGCGCTGATCCCGGGTCGCCAGTCCTGCAAGAACAGCCGGAGCAAGCCCATCAAAGGCCTGCCAGGTCGCCAGTGCGGCGTCATAGGCCGCCAGGTTCTCAGGTTCTGCGCTCAGCCATTCATCGAAGGCCAACCCATCGGCCTCAGAGAGATCGTCCGATTGCAGGCGCACGATCCAGGCGCTGGCTTGCACCAGACGCGCATCCTCGCGGCTCTGAACTTCGCCGATCATCGGCCCACCTGCTCGACCCACACCGCAATGGCCTGGTCGTCTTCTAGACGTCGCCGATTGGGGCTACCCCCCCATTGTGGGTGGATGGTGCGCACCGTCATGCCCCCAGTTTCCCGATCAGAGCCTTCAGGGCTGCACTGATGTGCTTCTCCACAGCCTTGATCGACACCCCCATGGCCTGGGCAGTCTGGGCCTGGCTAAGGCCCTGGAGTTTGTGCAGCCGAAAGGCGCGACCCATCTGAGGCGGCAGTTCAGCAACAGCCGCGACAAGCTGGTTCAACCGCTGTCGGGAGGCGACCACCTCGTCGGCGGGCGGTTCATCGGCGACCTCCAGCCCCCCCAGATCGGCCCTGGACACCTGTCGCCAGTCGGCCTCCCGCCGGGCACCGCGCTGCGCACTGCGGGCGTTGTCCAGCATCAGGTTGGTGGCGATCCGGTAGAGAAGACCGACCGGAGCCCACGACTCCAGCGGCTCAGTGCGCGACGACAGTTTCAGATAGAGGTCCTGGGCGAGGTCCTCCGCCGCCTCCATCGACCCCGTCCGCGCGGCAAAGAACCGCACCAGATGGGCACGCTTCTCGAAATAGGCCCTCAGCAGGGGGTCCATGCGTTCCAGGTCGTTGGCGGGACCAGAGGTCATCAGATCGAACTATATCCGTCTATCAGCTGGACCAGTTTCGTCCCCGCCACGGTTCGGCTACGCGTTCTAACCCGTTCCATTTGCGGACGGAAAGTCGAGCTATATCGACGCACGAAGGACTTCTATCGGCAATAGCATGGTGCGAGTACCAAGCGGGGGGGCGGCGATGAAGCCGTGCCGCAGATAAAATCCCACCGCTTCGTCATCAATCGCGTGGGCGAGGACACCACGAGCCCCGGCAAGCTCCGCAGCGGCCGCACATCGTCGCAAGGCATCGACCAACAATGCGGAACCCAGACCCTGCCCTTGGCAAGCCGCATCGACGGCTAGCCGGCCGATCAGCAGCAGGGGAACTTCCTGGGGCATGTCCTTACGCAGCTTTGCGCTGGGAAGGGCAATCCGCTGGGCTGAAGCGGTCGAAATGGCATAGTACCCGACAACCAGATGCGCGGGTTCTCGCCGACAGATCACATAGGTCCGCGCAGAAAGCCCTTCGCTGGAGAGGGCCCGTTTGCGCAACCAGTCATCAAGCACGGCATGACGACCATTGGTGAAGGCCGCGACATCGTGCTCAACCTTGAGGGCTTCCGGCGGGCGCATTGTGAGGTGCGATGCCTCTCAGACGTCCCAGGGTGCCTTGCGTCGCATTAGTTCGGTTAGACGCTCAACGGGCTTGGGTGGGGCGTCCAACAGGGCCAGAAATGCGTCATAGGCCCCGGGGTCCAGGAAGAACACGCGCTGATCCAGCAGGGCTTCCTCCGCGTGCCGTCGCGCGCTCTCCAACATAAATTCGGAGAGTTTTTGGCCGCGAAGCGCTGCAGCTCGATTCAGGATGGCCTTGGTTTCCGCCGAGGCCCGGATTTGGATGATGTCATCCTTGCGAACACGGCTGGGCGCGCGTGGCTTGAGGTGGACGGTGTCGGACATCGATCATCTCCCTGCTCTCAGGATAAGAATTGCCACGACATTGTCAATACAATCTGACGATTTGAGTCCAACGCCTTGAACCCGGCACCGGCGATCCGCGCGCCAAACCGCCCCGATCAGCCGCGCGCAGCTTGCATCCGGGTCAGCTCAGCGATGGCGCAGATGATATGGTAGAACGAGCTGGCGGGAGCCGGTTCGTCGACGAAGCTTCCGTCGAGGTTCATCTTGTCAAACCAGACCCCGGGAGCAGGAGTCTGCAGATAGGCCCACAGGCCGTTGGCTGCGGCCAGGGCATCGGCCTCCTCCCCCAGGATCAGGGCGGCCTTCAGATACTCCGTCTGGGGCCAGAGCCTGGCCTTGGCGTCGCGGATCGAGAAGTCGTCCCAAAGCTCATTGATGGCCACGCTGCGGGCCCGATCAACACCCCGGCGGCCGTTCTCGAAGAGTTTTCGCGCCAGGGTCCGGGCTGTGGCGTCACCCCGCAGGCGGCCCCACCGCTCCAGCAACCAGGCCCACTCAAACTGATGGCCGGGCTCGATGAAACGGCCCTCATCGCCGGAAGCGGGTTGCCAGGTCGCATCGAAGAACTCCCGCAGGAAACCGCCCTCGCGATCGATGAAGGTGGTTTTGGCCATGCTGACGATCTCATCGGCCAGGGCATCCCAAGAGCGCTCGCCCACCTCGCTCCAGGCCAAGGCAGCCTCCAGGATGTGCATGTGGGCATTGGCCTGGAAGGGCTGGACGACGGTCTCTCGAAAACCGCCAGCCGGGTGCCGCATGGCCTCCAGGCCCTGTCTCGTCCAGGCGGCTTCGGCAACCAGGTCTATCCGGGCGGGATCGACCCTTTGCAGGGTTGCCATGCCCAGGAGGTTGAAGGCCTGGTCATAGAGCATGGCGGTGTCGTCGAGGATTTCGCCGTCCAACCCCACCAGCCGGCGAAACAGGCCGTCGTCGCGCCGAAAGTGTTTCAAAGCATAGTCCTGGGCGTGCCAGGCGGCCTCCAACCAAGGGCCATCCCAGCCAAGTTCGCCGGCCACGACGAAGGAAAACACCTGGCGGCCCTGGACCCGGCCCCGGCGAGGTGCCGGAAGGGGGTCGCCGTGGACGCTAAGCGCCTCCAGCACGCCGCCGCGCAGGTGATCAACACCCACCCTCCACCAGAGCGGCAGGGCCGCAGACTTCAACCAGGTGTCATAGGCGACCGCGGCCTGCGCCAGGTTGGTAAAGGCGGTCATCGCGCCGCAACGCGCGCAGCTTCTGACTGATGCCAGCGCCAAGCGGTCTCGATGATATCGGTGAGGCCAAGGCGGGGGCTCCAGCCCAGTACCTCCCGGGCCTTGCGACTATCGGCCACTAGGGTCGGCGGGTCGCCCCGCCGGCGCGGGGCAGGTTCGGCATCGAACCCGCCGCCGGAGACCTGCTTAATTGCGGCCACCAGTTCGCGGACGCTGGTGCCTGATCCCGTACCAAGATTGAACACATCGCTCGTGCCTCCGGCCAACAGGTGGCGTAGGGCCAAGACATGGGCATCGGCCAGGTCCAGCACATGGACATAGTCACGCACCGCTGTGCCATCGGGGGTGGGATAGTCGTCGCCGAAGATCTTGAACCCATGGTTTGAGCCCATGGCCGCACGGATGGCCAGGGGGATGGCGTGGCTCTCCGGTTCGTGCCGCTCGCCGATACGACCTTCCGGATCGGCACCGGCGGCATTGAAATAGCGCAGGATCACCGAGCGAAAGCCATTGTAGCGGTCCAGGTCTCCGAGGATCTGCTCCACCATCAGCTTGGAGCGGCCATAGGGGTTGATGGGGGCCTGAGGATGGCTCTCCTCCATCGGCACCTGAACCGGATCGCCATAGGTGGCGCAGGTGGAGGAGAAGACCAGGGCGTTGACGCCCGCTCGCCGGGCGGCCTCGATGAGGCTCAGAGCACCTGCGACATTGTTCTCATAGAAGCGGCCGGGCGTAACCACGGACTCCCCGACCTCGATCAAGGCGGCAAAGTGGATCACGGCCACCGGCTGGTAGGTGGCAAAGACCTGATCCAACCGCGTCGCATCGGCTATCTCACCGACCTCCAAGGGCCCCCATTGCGCAAACTCAGCGTGGCCGTTGGAGAGGTTGTCATAGACCACCGGGCGAAACCCGGCCTCAGCGAGCCTCAGGCAGGTGTGCGAGCCGATGTATCCGGCACCGCCGGTGACCAAGACTGTTTGCATGCTTTCCCTGAGGAGGTGTGGGCGGCGGTAGGTGCCCTAGAAGAAACGCTCGACAATACGGATCGTGTCACCGGGCGCGACCGGCGTGTTTGAGTCCAGATCGTACTTCTCTTCCTGCTCGGTGTCTGGCCGCTTAATGAAAACACGGCGGGTGTTGGCACGGTCCGTATAGCCACCGGCAGTCGCCACGGCCTTCACCACGGTCAGTCCGTTGATGAACGGATAGGTGCCGGGCGACTTCACCTCCCCCAGGATGTAGAAGGGCCGATAGCTCAGCACCTCCACGCTGACCCGTGGCTCGCGCAGGAAACCCTGCTTCAGCGACATCTCGACAGATTCCTGCAGTTCCCTCGCCGTGAGGCCGAGCGCAGGCAATTCTCCCACAAGGGGGAGCGACACCTTGCCGGTTCCGCTGATCAGGAACTCGCCGGTCAGCGCGGTCTCGCCAAAGGTTGTAATCCGCACCTTGTCGCCGGACCCAAGGCGATACTCCGACACCTCCCGTGTCACCGCCTCTGGTTCGGCTGCCCCTGCGGTCGAGGCCGCACTCACCCCCCCCGCGCACACCAATCCAAGCACCATCGCAGCCAGCGCAATCCAACTCTTCATTTACAAAAACTCCGCACGCGGGCGTCCCAAACGAATTCTACCGCAATGCGGCACGTCACGAAATAGCAAGAATTGGACCAGATTTTTCAAACAATAATTATGTTGGTTAATAGCTAGTAACTTAGATTAAGTTACATTAAATCTCCCTTTTGAGAATACACATCCCGTAGATGGTTAGATATTATGAATATCTTTTAATCATACACATCATTAAATACTACACCATGTCGATACGTAGGCTATAAATACGCAATAAGTAGAACACGCCCGTCAAGTTGCTGATCGGGTGATCCTGGTGTTCTCCACAAGAGCGGTACTTATGTCGGCTGCTCTGGCAAGCCTCAGCCTGCCAGTCGTCGCCCATGCGGGGACTATCGGCACGAACCGATCCAGTCCACCTCCAGCCTCGATCGGCATGGAACTCGCCCAGCTGGCCATGCCCCCGGCGGGCTTCCTCGCCTTTTGTCGCCGAAACCCGGAAGAGTGCGGCCGTGCCGCGTCCACCACGACTGAAGACCCGGCTATCGTTGCGGCCATCTCGACCCGCATCGAGAGACTTCAAATGCTGCGTCAAGCCGACGACCGGTCGGTCACTGCGGCAAGTCAGGCCTCGCCCCATACAGACTGGTTTGCCTCAGATATCGTAGCCAGCAGGCCCAGTGGATGGGCCACCGGCCGCTGGGAGATGTTTGTGCCCCGGCCGCAGGTTCTGGCAGTGGATGGCACGGTGAGAATCGACATCACCGCAACGATCTCGCAGTTGCGCAAACATGTGGCCCCGGCGTCTGAGGCTGCGGTCGTTCGCGACACCAAGCTCGACCTGACTCCGGAACTCTGGGCGCAGGTCGACCGACTCAATCGTCAGGTCAACCGTGCGATCGTGTTTCGATCTGACACAGACAATTTTGGGGTCAAGGAGGTCTGGAGCCTGCCGCTGGCAGAGGGGCGCAACACCGGCGACTGCGAGGACTATGTGCTGGAAAAGCGCCACGCGCTGCTCGCGGCCGGCATTCCGTCGAGCGCACTTTCCATTGCCGTGGTGGTGACAATGCGCGGCGAGGGTCACGCAGTGCTGTTGCTGAACACCGACAAGGGCGAATACGTTCTCGACAGCCTGAGCAACAAGATCCAACCCTGGGCCAAGACAGGCTACGAATGGCGTCAACGCCAGGTCGCCGGCTCGGCGAGCCGCTGGGCGATGGTGGCCAATGGCGGAATGCCCGCCAAATCAAGAGATCACAAGCCAAGCTTCTTGCTCGCCGCGCTGAACTAGGCCTAGCTGCCGCTAATTTCAGAAGAAGCGGCAGGCGTTCAGATGGCTCAGGCAGGCGTGTCGATTCCCAGATCGAGACCTTCGATTGGCGTGCTTTGGCTACCAGTGGTAGCGGCACTCACCATCTTTTCAGGGCACCTGCTCTACGGGGCTGCGTTGCGGCAGGCGTCTCTCTATTTTATTCTGATCTATGCCGTTCTGCTGACGACATGCCTCGTCGTCGCCAACACCCGAAGTGACGCCCTTCGTCTAAAGGGGCTTGGGGCACCGACCCTGCTTTTTTCCATCACAATCGGGGTCGCACTTTGGTCCATGACACCCTTCATTCCGGGTGGTCCCCATCCCATTTGGGCCTATAGCGGGATATCCCCCGGAGCTGCGACGCTCGACAGGTCCGCCACGCTGATGGAGATCATCAGGCTGCTGGGGTTGGCCTGCATTTTCCTGGTGGGGGCGGTCGCAGGCGCTTCGGATCAGCGCGCGCGCGGCGCGGTCAACGCGATCCTGGTGGCCGGCGTGGCCTACGCCCTCTACGTCTTCTTTCACCACCTGAGCGTAGCTCCTGGCCAGCGATTGGGCGGCTCGTTACAGGCCGCAAATGCCACCGGCACCCTATTCGCCGGACTGTTTCTCATGGCCCTGGGGCAGGGTGTGTCTCAGTTGAGGGCAGCAGGCGCGCGCGACCGGCTCAATCCCGCCGTTGCCCTCCCCCTCTCTGCGGCCCTTGTCTTTAGTGTGTGCCTCCTCATGACCGCGTCTCGAGGGGCATTCCTGGGAACCGGCGTGGCTCTGGTCGTCTTTGCCGCCCTCGAGTTCTTCGGCGGCAAGATCAAGCTATCAAGGGCCGCCCTGATTGGACTGGGATCGATCCTGGCCCTCGGTGGGCTGCTCTATGTCGCTGGCGACATGATGCTGGACCGGTTCCTGGAGTCCGGGGCGACCGACGAAGCCCGTCGGCAGATGGCGGAAATCCATTGGCGGGCATTTCAGGACGCACCTCTGATGGGCTATGGTCTGGGCAGCTTCGACACCGTCAACCGGACGCTCTTGGACTCGCAGAACTTTTCCAACCTCTGGGTGATCCGCGCCGTTCACAACGTCTATATCACCTGGCTAGAGCAGGCTGGCATCTTGGGTGCGACGCCGATGTTCCTGCTGATCGGCCTGTTGATCTTTGTGACCGCCCGCAACGCTCTGCAGAGAACCCGACTAACCCACACACTTTTTGCCCTCCTGGCTGTCGATGTCCTGTACCTCGTTCACGGCTTCACCGACTTCACCCTGGAGATCTACTCCATGGCGGCCATGTGGGCCTATATGCTGGGTCTGCAGTTCAGCCTGTCTTTCGGATCCCGCAGCCGATGAACACCCAAAGAACCTACCTGTTCCTGACCGCTGGACTGGCCCTGGTCACCGGGGCCCTCAGCGTCCTTGCCCTGATCTCGCTGTCAGGGACCCCATCCCCGCTCGGGCCAATAGGCTTGAAATTGTCCTGGGGTGAGGATGAGCAGGCTAGGCGAATACTTGAGGCCTCAACCGCGCCTGCGGCCCTCGCCAGGGCCGAAATCCATGCCAGGCGCGCCTCGCAATTGTCTCCCTACGACAACCGTCCACGCCTCAGACTGGCCTACATCGCCGTCAAGCGGGATGGACGACTGGGTCCCACCGGTCAAAAGCTGCTGGCGACATCCTATGATCTGGTGCCCTTCGATGTGGGTGTCGCCGGGTGGCGCACGCGGTTTGCCTTGGAGAACTGGGCGATGCTGATGCCGGAGGATCGCATGGCTGTCCGCAAGGAGGCATTCGCATTCGAGCGCTCGGGCAGCCGAACGGCCAATATTCGCAATGAATTGCTGGCGGTCTCAGACTCACGCGGTCGAGTCGCGGCCAATCTTTGGCTGCGCAGCATGTCAGCACCGGCGCCACGAAAGCCGGCGTTGTCACAGGACAACTAGGAAAAGTGTCAGAAACCTATCGCCTGACGGGAATCGACTTGAGCCCCCTCGTCAGGTATGGAGTTAAGCTAATCTTCAGCCGCTTCGCGCGGCTGGCTTGGTGCTAAAACGGGATGCGTCCTATGAATTTCAAGTCCAAGGCTGTTGGCGTGGCGTTCCGGGTGCTGGCCTCTGTGGCTGCTGTTGGCTCGACGACCCTGCTGGCCGGTACGGCCATGGCGGCGCTGACGAACGCAGATCAGGCCGCCGTAGCACCGCTCGCGACCAGTATCGCAGCG
>JANPAO010000204.1:0-13981 GCA_031429955.1 Phenylobacterium sp.
GTCAGGTGGAAGAGGCCCTTGCCAAGCTTCAAGACCTGCCGAAGTCAATCGATCCGGACTCCTTGGCGGAGGTCGAGAGTGCTATCGAGTGGCTGCTGCGCCAACCCCGGCCCAGTCCTGTCTCCCCTGCGCCCTAGCCAAAGGACGCCGCATAGGCCTGGGGGGTGAAGCCGACGATCAGGCCGCCGTCCACATCCAGCAGCGGCCGGCGGATCATTGAGGGTTGGGCCAGCATCAGGGTGATGGCGCGGGCTTCGTCCAGGTCGGCCTTGTCGGCGTCGGCCAGTTTGCGGAAGGTGGTGCCCGACTTGTTGAGCAGCAGTTCCCAGCCCACCTGGGTGGCCCAGGCCTGGAGACGGGCGCGGTCGATCCCCTGGGTCTTGTAGTCGTGGAAGGTCGCGGCCACGCCGTGGGCCTCGAGCCAGGCCCGGGCCTTCTTCATCGTGTCACAGGCCTTGATGCCATAGATCGTTACCGACTGGGTTGCGGCCATGTTGGGTCTCCTGAAACGAGCTTCGTCGCGGGTGTGCGGCATTCAGACGGCACCCACAAGGCGGCTCCAGAGTTTCGGAGACACCGATGCCGCCCACCCTGCCCTGACCCCATGATGACCTCAGACTCCAACCCAAGGCTTGGCCTGCTGCCCTCCGGCTTCTAGGATTACCCCAACCAAGAGGAGATGATCGATGAGTCAGGAACGTGCGGTGCTGGCCGGCGGCTGCTTTTGGGGGATGCAGGATCTTATCCGCCGCTATGACGGGGTGATCGCCACCCGGGTCGGCTATTCCGGCGGCGATGTGAAGAACGCCACCTATCGCAATCACGGCACCCATGCCGAGGCAATTGAGATCGTGTTTGATCCGGCCAGGATCAGCTATCGCGCCCTGCTGGAGTTCTTCTTCCAGATCCACGACCCGACGACGAGGAACCGCCAGGGCAACGACATCGGCCTCAGCTATCGCTCGGCGATCTATTACACAGATGAGGCGCAGAAGGCCGTGGCGCTGGACACCATCGCCGATGTTGAGGCCTCGGGCCTATGGCCGGGCAAGGTGGTGACCGAGGTCGAGCCGGTGGGCGACTTCTGGCAGGCAGAGCCCGAGCACCAGGACTATCTGGAGCGCATCCCCCATGGCTACACCTGCCACTTTGTGCGCCCGAACTGGAAACTGCCGGTGCGGGCCTCGGCCTGACCGGAGACGGTTCCATGCGCATAGCCAAATGGGGCAATAGCCTCGCCGTCCGACGTCTTGGTCTACATCTCCTCGGACGACTCGCCTGCCTCATGTTGGCGAAATGAGCCGCACTTTCGGAAAGTAGCCGGCGTATCGGCGAGCATCGCGGGTCAGCAAGCTAAGACCTGAAACCGCCGCATGGGCGCCAATATAGAAATCCGGCAGCGGCGAGGTCCGGACGCCGCCGCGTCTGCGGTATTCCACAAACGCTCGACCGGCCACATATCCCGCCTCGTAGGGCAGGGGCAGCCGTCGGAATCTATCAGGGCCGATGTGACGATCAAGTTCGCCCATCGTGACGAACCCCGAAGCGATCTCCGCGTAGATGATGGGGTTGATTGCAAGGTCATCACGGTCGGCAGCATCGCGCAACGCAGCCTCCGACCAGGCCTGCCAGACGAGATCCTTGGTCAGAACATCAATGATCACATTGGAGTCCACCAAAATCATGGTTGACGCGTTCAGCCCTCGTCGGCAGCGGGACCGCGCATGAGCGCGACGATCTCGTCGGTGGTCATCATGAAGTCGCCGTGGCCCCGAAGGCCCTCAATGAGCCGCTGCCCCCTCGTCCGGCGAGCGCCGCCACCCGCCGCCGCCTTGACCAAGCGGACAACGCCCGCCTCGATCTCAAACTCGACGTCCGTCCCAGGCATGAGGCCCGCACGTTCCCGCACCTCCTGTGGGATGGTGACCTGCCCCTTGGTGGTGATCCGCATCGCAAGCTGCCTTCTTACCGTGTCCGGTAAGAATAGCCGTGGCGGACATGGTATTCAACGGCCGCCGCAGGTCACACTGGGACCCTGTCCTCGGGCGGGGGGTGCCGGGCCCTACCGTCCCAGGACCAGCTTGGGATCTATCGGACGCGCGCGCTCGGTGGGGGCTGGGGCGAAACGGACCTCGAAGTGGAGCTGCGGTTCGGAGACCCCGCCGCTAGTCCCGGCCTGGCCTATCTGCTGGCCCTGGACCACCTTCTGCTGCATCTTGACGTCGAGGCGAGCCAGATGGCCGTAGGCGGTGACCCAGCCGTCGGTGTGCTTGATCAGCACCAGATTGCCAAAGCCCGGCACCTGGTCTCCGGCATAGACGACGTCACCTGAGGCCGCAGCACGGACCGCCTCCCCCGCCGTGGCGCGGATGTTCAGACCATCATTGCGCTGGCCGGTGCCCTTGGGCCCGAAGTCGGAAACGATCTCGCCCCGCAGCGGCCAGTTGAAACGGCCCCGGCCCTGGGCGGTGATCTGAGCATCGGTCAGCGGCCCTGACGTGGGCGGTGACGGCAGACGTTGTGCCGGCGGGCGGGGTTCGGTGTCGCGTCCGGACGGCGGGCTCACCGGCGGTGGTAGTGTGCGGATCACCGGAACAACGACCGTGTCGCGGATGGTTTCCTTGATCGGCCCCTTGTCCTTGTAACCCGAAGGCAGGGTGACCTTGCGTCCAGCCTTGATCGCCTCGCCAACCTTCATGCCATTCTCAGCGGCCAAGACCTTGGGCGTCACGGAGAACCGCTTGGCAATCAGGGACAAGGTATCGCCGGGTCCCGACACATAGGCCTTCAGGGTGGTCTTGGGGCCCTTCAGCTTGTCGCCAGCGTGGAGGATGTAGGGTTCTTTCAGTTTGTTGTCGTCGGCCAGTTGCTTGCGCGTGGTGTCCATGGCGCGCGCGATGGCGTCCAGGGCCTGGCCGCTCTTGACCGTGTAGATCTGCGGAGGCCCTGGTATGTCCACCACCTTGCCGGTGACCAGGGTCTTGGTGGTGCTGGTGGTCCGCGGGGCGACATCGGGCATCGGGGCCGGCGGGGTGACCACACGGGGCGTGGGCGTCGCGGGTGTCTGGGGCTGGAAGGATGTCGGTGCCGGCGATTGAACCGGAGTCCCCGGGACCTGGGTCCTTAGGGTGATGGTGGTGGGGCCCTTGTCCTTGAAACCGGCGGGCAGGATCAGACGCTTGCCAGCGGTCAGGGCCTTGTCGACACTCATGTCATTGGCATCGGCCAAGGCCTGGCCGGTAACTGAGAAGCGCCGCGCGATGGCATAGAGGGTGTCGCCGGGACCGACCACATAGGCCTTGGCCTCGGTGGCCGGACCCTTCAGGGTCTGGCCGGGACGCAGGACATAGGGTTCCTTCAGGTCGTTGTCGGCGGCCAACTTCATGCGGGTGGTGCCGAGGGACCGGGCGATGGCGTCCAGGTTGTCGCCGCTCTTGACCTTGAGACTCTTGGGGGCGCCTACGGCATCCACCACCTTGCCCGTGACGGTCTGACGCGTGATGGTCTGCATGACCGGTGGCGGTGGCGGTGGCGGCTGATAGGCTGGTGGCGGGGTATAGGGCGGGGTCGAAGGCGTGACATAGGCCGGGCCATTGGGCACGGGCTCCAGAGGACGGCTTTCCACCTGCGCTGGGGGCAGATCCGGGATCGGAGCCGTCTCTTGCGGCGCGGGTTGCGGCGGGGTGACAACGCTGCCCTCGGTCGGAAGGCGGGTGGGAAAGTTGGGGCGGGCCGTCTCCGGCTGCTCGCCAAAGGGCGCATAGGTGCTGCACCCGCTCAGCGAGGTGGCTGCCAACAGGATCAGGGCCGTCCGGGAATTGAAAAGCGTCATCGCCGCTCCGCTCTGTGGGTTCGGAATCAGTCGAGGCGTCGGGGTTAATGATGGGTTAAAATGCCCAAGATCACCAACCCACAAACTCGTAACACTGTGGATGGTTGGCGCGGAGACCTGATGTCATCATGTCACCACACCAGCGTTTTGTTGACGGGCGCTTGATCCGAAAACCGGTTCCCACTTTTCGGAGCGCGCTAGCCTTTGCTTTCACGCGCGCTTGATCCGAAAACCGGTTCCCACTTTTCGGAGCGCGCTAGAGTTCCCGAGCCACCCCATCCAACAGGGGCACAAACCGCACGTCAGTCAGAACCTCCACTGAAAAGCCGCCCTGGCCGTCGCCGGTATAGCGTTTGAGGCTCTGGACGGGTCCCTTTCCGATGGGCGCGACCAGAACCCCGTTGGGCTTCAATTGCGTCAGCAGGGCCTTGGGTTCATCAGGCGCCGCGGCTGTGACCAAAATGCGGTCGAAGGGGGCCTGTTCGGGCCAGCCCAGCCCGCCATCGCCAAATCGGGTGATCACATTGGTGAGACCCAGCGCCTTGAACCGTGACTCAGCCTCGCCCATCAGGGTCCGGTAGCGTTCGACAGTGTAGACCAACCGCGACAGCTTCGACAGCACCGTGGTCTGGTAGCCTGAGCCGGTGCCGATCTCCAGCACCCGGGCGCGGGCCTCAAGCCCCAGGGCCTGGGTCATCAGACCCACGATGAAGGGCTGGCTGATGGTCTGGCCACAGGCGATGGGCAGGGCCGAATCTTCCCAAGCCCGATCCTGGAACAGGTCTGGGGTAAAGAGATCGCGCGGCGTGCTCTCGATCGCCTTCAGCACGGCCGGATCGCTGACCCCCTGGGATCGCAGTCCCAGGATCAGGCGCGCCAGCCGGGTCTCGGGCGAGTCCTTGTCGGTCTTGACCATGTTCCCGCCCATCTAGACCTTGGGCGGCACGCCGCCCAAGACACCCTTCAGCCGATGTACGGTCTCACGGTGAGTCAGGTCGATGTGCAAGGGTGTGACAGAAATCTTTCCGTCATAGATGGCCTTGAGGTCGGTCCCCTCGGCAGGTTGCGAGCGTTCCTGGCGAAATCCCATCCAATAATAGTCGCGGCCCCGCAGGTCGGTGCGCTTTTCGGCATGGCGCAGATTGGTGTCGCGGAAGGTCTGGCGGGTGACCTCCACCTCGGTGATGTCGGCCACCGCGCGGGCGGGGAAGTTGATGTTGATGATCACATCCTTGGGCCAGCCGGTGGCCATCAGCTTGGCCACGATGCCCGGGGCGAAGTGCTCGGCGGGACCGAAGATCATCTCATCGCCGGTGGGGTGACCGGTCTGGGAGAGCGCAATGGAGGGCACGCCCATGGCCATGCCCTCAATGGCCCCGGCCACGGTGCCCGACAGGGTGACGTCCTCGGCCAGGTTCGCACCCCGATTGACCCCCGACAGCACCAGGTCAGGTGCCGGGCCGTCCATCAGTTCGCTGATGGCCAGCATGACACAGTCGGTGGGGGTGCCGGTGACGGCAAACCGGCGCGGTCCCAGGGTGCGGACCCGCACGGGGTCGGTCAGGGTCAGGGCGCGGCTGGCGCCTGATTGCTCATACTCCGGCGCGCAGACCCAGATGTCGTCGCTGAGCACCCGCGCGATGGTCTCCAGGGCCGCCAGACCCTCGGCATGGATGCCGTCGTCATTGGTCAGCAGGATCCTCACGCTGGCCCGCCGATATGGGTCAGGCCCGGTAGATAGGGGTGCAGGGCCTGGGGGATGGCGATGCGGCCGTTCTCGTCCTGATAGTTCTCCATCACCGCCACCAGGGTGCGGCCCACGGCCAGGCCCGAGCCGTTGAGGGTGTGGACAAAGCGCGTGCCCTTCTCGCCAGCCGCCTTGGTGCGGGCATCCATGCGGCGGGCCTGGAAGTCGCCGCAGTTGGAGATCGAGCTGATCTCGCGATAGCGGCCCTCCGAGGGGATCCAGACCTCCAGGTCAATGCTCTTGCGGGCCCCAAAGCCCATGTCGCCGGTGCAGAGCAGCATGGTGCGGAACGGCAGGTTCAAGGCCCGGAGGATCGCCTCGGCGCAGCCCACCATCCGCTCGTGCTCACCCTCCGACTGATCGGGGCTGGTGATCGACACCATCTCGACCTTGTAGAACTGGTGTTGGCGGATCATGCCGCGGGTGTCGCGGCCTGAAGCCCCGGCCTCCGAGCGGAAACAGGGGGTCAGGGCGGTGAGCCGCAGGGGCAGTTCTTCCTCGGGCGTGATCTGCTCACGCACCAGGTTGGTCAGCGACACCTCGGCGGTGGGGATCAGCCACCGGCCATCGGTGGTGTGGAACAGGTCCTCGGCAAACTTGGGCAGTTGGTTGGTGCCAAACACCGCCTCATCCCGCACCAGCAGGGGTGGCGACACCTCGGTATAGCCGTGCTCCTGGGTCTGGATGTCCAGCATGAACTGGCCCAGCGCCCGCTCCAGCCGCGCCAGTTGACCCTTCAGCACCACGAACCGCGCGCCGCTCATTTTCGAGGCGGCCTCGAAGTCCATCAGGCCCAGGGCGCTCCCCAGGTCCACATGGTCCTTGGGGTTGGCGATATGGTTGGGCTCGCCCCAGCGGCGCAGTTCGACATTGCCGTCTTCATCCTCGCCCACCGGCACATCGGCCATGGGCAGGTTCGGCAGGCCGGCCAGCAGCTCAAAGAGTTCCGCGCTGGCAGCCTTCTCTGCCTCGACCTGGGCCGCCCCTGCCCCCTTCAGGGCTTCGACGTCCGCCAGCAGGCGCTGGGCCTCGGCCTCGTTCTTCTGGGCCTTGGCCTGGCCGATCAGCTTGGAAAGTTCATTGCGGCGGGCCTGGGCGGTCTCAGCGGCGGTCTTGGCCGCCCGGACCTGAGCGTCGAGGGTGATGGCCTGGGCTGCGGCCCCGGAACGGCCCTTCGCAGCCCAGGCGCGCTCGTAAGGCTCGGGGGTTTCGCGAATGGCTCGAATATCGTGCATGGGGTCCGCCGTGGAATAAGCGGCTTTCTCTAGAGCCTGTTCCGATAGGTGGGAACCGGTTATCGGATCGAAACAGGCTCTAACTTTTTGAATGAGAGCCCTTTTTATTCCTTTCGACGGTGCCGTCTAAAGGGAAAGGGCTCTTGAGCGCGCCGCGCCCGGGGCCAAGCCCTCAGACCAGGGCCACATCGGTGCTGGCATCCTCACGGGCGCGCCGGCGGTCGATCAGGGTCACGCACCAGATGGAGACTTCGTAGAGCAGGATGATGGGGGCCGCGAGCAGGATCTGGCTGATGGGATCAGGCGGGGTCACCACGGCGGCCACCACGAAGATGCCCACAATGGCGTAGCGGCGCCCCAGCCGTAGCTGCTCGGCGTTCAGGATCCCGGCCATCCCCAACAGGGTCAGCACCACCGGCAGCTGGAAGCAGAGGCCAAAGGCCAGCAGCAGGGTGGTCACCAGGGTTAGGTAGTCGGAGACCTTGGGTAGCAGTTCCACCGAGATGGCCCCGGCCCCCACAATCTGCTGCGACAGGGAGAACCACAGGACGAAGGGCAGGATCATGTAATAGACCAGGGCCGCGCCCAGGGTGAACAGGGCCGGAGCTGCCAGCAGGAAGGGCAGGAAGGCGTGCCGCTCCTTCTTGTAGAGGCCCGGTGCCACGAAGCTGTAGATCTGCCAGGCCAGAACCGGGAAGGTCAGGATCACGGCCCCGAAACCCGCCAGCTTCAGCTTGGTGAAGAAGAATTCCAGCGGGGCGGTGAAGACGAACTTCAGGCCAGCCCCCGCGATGCTGGGGACCTCCTTCAGGCCCACCAGGGCCAGGAAGAGATCAAAGGGACCGGCCCGCCCACCGGCGGCCTTCTGGGCGGCCATCAACTGGGCGGCCACCTCGAAGGGGTGCAGCAAGGCGATATAGATCTGGGTAGCAAAGCCAAAGCAGATGACAAACCCCAGCGCCAGGGCCGCGACACAGATGATCAGCCGGGAGCGGAGTTCCACCAGGTGATCCAGGAGCGGTGCGCGGGAGGCCTCGATCTCGTCATCGGGGGCCTCGCTCACGACAGGCTCTCCTCAGGGGCCAATCGACTGGCCTTCTTGCGAGGTTTGGCCGGGGCACCCTCCACCGACGCCTTGGGCTTGCGGGGTGCGCGAGGTTTGGCCGCCACCGAGGGTAGGACCTCCACGGTGGTGGCTGGGGTCTGGTCGTACTGATGGCTCATCGGCGGGTGGAACTGGACGCCTGAGCCCTGAAGATCACTCTGGATCTCGTCGAAGACTTGGCTGATTTCGGCATTGGCCGAACCCGAGGCGGCCTGATCCAGCACCTGGCCGCGACGCATGGCCTCGACCTCCTTGCGCAGGTCGTCCAACTCTGACTGACGGGCCATCTCGTCGAAGGAGGCGCGGAAGTCATCGGCCATGGAGCGCAGGCGCGCCACGAACTGCCCCAGCTTGCGCAGGAGCATGGGCAGATCCTTGGGTCCCACCACGATCAAGGCCACAGCGGCGATGACCAGCAGTTCCGTCCCGCCGACTTCAGGAAGCATAGGCCACGCCTAAACGATCAAAACCCGCGCCGATCAGGACCAGCGCGGGGGATTTCAGAGATTGGCAGCAATTAGCTGCGGGCTTCGTCTTTTTCGCTGGGCAGGGGCTTGGCGGCCTTGGCCGTCTCATCGCCCTCCTTGAGGCCGTCCTTGAAGGCACGGATGCCCTTGGCGGCGTCGCCCATGATCCCCGACAGCTTTCCGCGGCCGCCAAACAGCAGCAGCACCACGATCGCCACGATGATCCAATGAATGGGCCCGAAAGCACCCATGATCTGAGCTCCTCTGCGTCAGCGTCCCGGAGGAACGCGCGCCTGTTGGGTTGTTGAATGGCAATATAGTCGTTTGCGAGGCGGCGCGCCATCGGTTCGCAGGGTTTGGGGGCACCGATCAGCCAGGGTCGTCGGTTCCCAGGAAGTCAGTATGAAATTCAGGCGCCGCGCCGTCCTCCAGGGGATCCTCATCAAGGTCCGACCCACCCCCCGGATTGGGGATCGCAAAGTCGGCTGGCAGGTCCAGGCTGAGCAGGCCCGCGGCCTTCATCTCCGCCATGCCCGGCAGGTCGGCCAGGGCGGCCAGACCGTAGTGTTCCAGGAAGGCGTCGGTGGTGCCGTAGGTGACCGGTCGGCCTGGCGTGCGACGACGACCGCGCATCCGCACCAGGCCCAGCTCCAGCAGCACGTCCAGGGTGCCGCGACTGGCCTGGACCCCTCGCACAGACTCGATTTCGGCCCGAGTGACCGGCTGGTGATAGGCGATGATGGCCAGGGTTTCCTGGGCCGCCTTGGACAGGCGCCTCGGCTCCTCCCGCTCCTCGGTCATCAGGAAGGCCAGGTCAGCGGCGGTCTGGAACCGCCAACGGTCGGCGACGCAGACCAACTCCACACCCCGGTCGGCATAGGTCGCCCGAAGCGCGGCGATGGCCGCCTCGACGTCGGAGCCTGCGGGCAGGCGCTTGGCGAGGTCATCGAGGCTGAGGGGGCCTGCGGCGGCAAACAGCAGGGCCTCCACCTGGCGTTGGGTGGGATCGGTCATGCCACAGCCCCTCGCCGGGCCCGCAGGAACAGATCGGCGAAGGCTTCCAACTGGCGGGCCTCCATCGCCCCTTCCCTCACCAGTTCCAGACTGGCCGACAGGGTCGAGGCAAGATAGGAGGCGCGGCTTGGGCCAGGTTCGGCGCTGGGCCGCAGCGGCGCGATACCCTGCAGGGAGGTCCAGCGCGACAGGTCTGGCAGCATGTCCCGCAGCCGTTCCCGGGCGGCTTCCAGCGGGTAGGCCTGGGGGGCACGGGGCGTGTATTGGCGGTCCGGATCTTTCATCCGCAGGCCGATATAGGCGCTCATCAGGCCGTAAAGGTCTCCCTCAAGACGGCTGGAGGGCAGGATAACAATGGCCTGGGGATCCCCGCGCAGGAACACCTCCCGGCTCAGTTGTGGGCCCTCGCGCAGGGCCTCAGCGGCGCGGCGCATGACGTCCAACTTAGCCAGGCGGAAGGCCAGTTGGGCGGCCATTTCTTCCGGTGGCGGCTCTTCGGCCTTGGGTCGCTCCGGCTTGGGCAGGAGCAGACGGGACTTCAGATAGGTCAGCCAAGCGGCCATCACCAGATAGTCCGCCGCCAGCGAAAACCGGATCGCCCGGGCCTGGTGGACGAAGGCCAGATACTGGTCGGCCAGCTTGGTGATGGAGAGCTTCATCAGATCAACCTTCTGGCTGCGGGCCAGGGCCAGGAGGACGTGAAGTGGGCCTTCATAGCCGTCTAGGTCGATGATCAGGGCCTCGCCATCCTCGGCCGCGGTGGTGGCAGCCTCGAAATCCAGGTTCGGCTGGAAGGTGTTGCTCACGACCAGCGCCCTTCGAAGGCAGAGTCGAACCGGGCGCGGGCCTCGGCGGGATCAAAGGGTTCAGGCATGCGGGCGATGCGGGCCAGGGCTGAGCGAGCCCGCTGGGCCGAGCGTCCGGTGAGGGCCTTGGTGCCGGCCACCACCTGCTGCATCTCCTCGAAGTTCCCATTGCAGTGCAGAACCATGTCGCACCCTGCCGCCAGGGCCGCCCGCGCCCGGCTGGTGAAGTCACCGCCCAGGGCCTTCATCGACAGGTCATCGGTCATCACCAGCCCGTCGAAGCCGAGGCTGTCGCGGATAGTCTGACGGTGGACGGTTCTCGAGGTGGTCGCCGGTCGCTTGGCGTCCAGGGCGGTGAAGACAACATGAGCGGTCATCGCCATCGGCATGTCCGACAACACCCGGAAGGGGGCGAAGTCGCAGGCGTCGAGCTGCGCCAAGGTCGCGTCCACCACCGGCAGGTCGTGGTGACTGTCGACCTGGGAGCGCCCATGCCCGGGGATGTGCTTGATCACCGGCAGGACGCCACCGGCCATCAGGCCCTCGCAGACGGCTCGGCCAAGCTGGGCCACCACATCGGGCGTTGTGGCATAGGCCCGGTCGCCGATAATGTCGTGGGCTCCGGCCTGCGGGACATCGAGGACCGGCAGGCAGTCCACATTGATCCCCAGGGCGGCCAGGTCGTGGGCCAGCAGCCGGGCACCCAGCCGGGTGATCTCACGGCGCAACAGCGGGTCATTGGCCGGCAGGTCGCCATAGGCGCGGCCCGGTGGATAGCGCCGCCAGTGCGGCGGCCCCAGGCGGGCGACACGTCCCCCCTCCTGGTCGATAAGGATGGGTGCGTTAGGCCGCTCGACACAGTCGCGCATCTGCGCGGTCAGGGCGCGCACCTGGTCGGGGCTTTCGATATTGCGCTTGAAGAGGATGAACCCCCAGGGACGCACATCCCGAAAGAAATCCCGCTCCGCCGCAGAGAGGGTCAGGCCGGCGCAACCAAGGATGCAGGCGTGGGTGGTCACCGCACGAAGCAGTTCTTGCCCGCCGCCTTGAGCTTGTCGCAGAAGGCCGTGGCTGCGGCGCGGTCGGCAAAGCCGGTGACCGCCGTGCGATAGAGGGTCGCGCCGTCCTTCTGGATGACCTGGACCTGCTTGCCCTTACCTGCGGTGGCGCCGGGCGCGATCTTGGCGGCGTCGTTCCAGCCCTTGTCGGCCTGGGCCTGGGAGGAGAAAGCCCCGATCTGCACGGCGGCACCGCCCGTCGTAGGGGCGGCGGCTGGAGCCGGCAGGGTGGGCTTCAGGGCCGCCACGGGCCTGGGCTCAGGTGTGATCGGCAAGGCGGCCACCGGGCCAGGCGCAGGCTTGGCTGCGACGGACTTTGGCACAACCACCGGAGCGGCGGCGGTCGGTGCCGCCTTGGCGGGCAGCGGCGGCGGTGCCACGGCAATAGTCAGGGCCTCGCGGGGGGCCGGCTGTTCCGGCGGCGGGGTGAAGTTGGGGGCAACCGGTGCCGCCTGGCCCTCAGCGGACTGGTAGATCTGCAGGCCCGCCGCTGGATCCACCGGTTGAGCTTCGACCGGTGCCGGGGCCTTGATGGCCCCCACCGGGACCCCAACGGTTTCCGGCACCGAGCCGGACTGGCGCACGCCCGAACGATAGAAGACCACGATGGCCGCCACCAACCCGATCAGCACCAGGGCACTGACGATCAGCATCATTGGAGCCGGCCTGGTCCCGCGCACCGGCTGGCGGGCGTCAAAGGACAGGGGCGCATCCGTGGGGGGCGTATAGGCGCCACGATCAGGGTTGGTCATCGAAGGCTCCCAAGGGACAGATCAGCGCGCGCGATCCAAACGAATCGCACGGCCACGGCGCAGTGTAGCGAAGGGCGGCGCGCTTCGAACCGCCGAGAGCGCCTAATTCCAGACGTCGAGGTGGAAAAGCCGGCGATGCTCTTCGATGGCGAACCGGTCGGTCATACCGGCGATGTAGTCGCACACCACCCGCGCCCGGCCATGGTCATCGCGATTCTGCGAACGGGCAAACCACTCGGTCGGCAGGACGTCGGGCTCGCTCATAAACAACTGGAACATCTCGGCCAGAATACGGCGGGCCTGGGACCGGGTGCGGTTCACCTTCCAGTGGCGATACATGCGGTTCATCAGGAACTCCCGCAGTCGCCCCAGATCCTCGACCATGTCGCGGGAGAAGCTGACCAGGGCGTGGTCCAGGTGACGGACGTCGTCGGCCGAGGCCACCTTGGAAGCGGTCGCCCGACGATGGGTCTCGGCCAACACGTCGTCGATCATGGCCCCGATCATCCGACGCACAGCTTCCAGACGCACAATGCCCGGATCGAGGTCTGGATACTCCTTGAAGACACCGGCCAGGATCGGGCCGATCAAGGGCACGTCCAGCAACTCCTTCAGATGGAACAGGCCCGCCTGCACTCCGTCATCCACGTCGTGATTGTTGTAGGCGATGTCGTCGGCAAGGGCGGCGCACTGGGCCTCGGCCGAGGCCCAGGTATCCAGCCCCAGATCATACTCAGCGTCGAACTCGGTGATGGCGTGCCAGGACGGCTTGACCAGCTTCTCGGTCACCGGCCCATTGTGCTTGATGATCCCCTCCAGGGTTTCCCAGGTCAGGTTCAGGCCGTCCCAGCGCGGATAGCGACGCTCCAGCTTGGTGACCACCCGAAAGGTCTGCACATTGTGGTCAAAGCCGCCAAAGGGCTCCATCTGGACCTGAAGCTCGTCCTCCCCGGCATGGCCAAAGGGCGGGTGACCCAGGTCGTGGGCAAGCGCGATGGTCTCAGCCAGGTCGGCGTCCAGACCCAGCGCCGTGGCGAGGGACCGGGCCACCTGGGCCACCTCCAGGGAGTGGGTTAGGCGGGTGCGGAAGTGGTCGCCCTCGTGGGCCACAAAGACCTGGGTCTTCTCCTTCAGACGACGGAAGGCTGTGGCATGGATGATGCGGTCCCGGTCCCGGGCAAAGGGGGTGCGGTTACGGCTCTCAGGCTCGGCCACCTTGCGACCCAGGGACAGGCCGGGGTCTTCGGCGTAGGTCGCGCGGGGCAGAACCGTCAAAGCCATGTCTACTCGCAAATCTCGATGGCCTCTTGGTGGAAGGCCCAGTCAGCCTCATATAGGCGACAGAAGGCTTTTACGCACCATGACCACATCTGATCTGACCCTGTCGCCCAGCGCAGCACAACGGCTCCACGTCCTCAGCCAGGCCGAGGGCCATCCCGTGATGCTGCGGGTGGCGGTGGAAGGCGGCGGCTGTTCGGGCTTCCAATACCAGTTTGACCTGGTGGCCGCGCCCCAGGCCGACGACCTTCGCGTCGAACTCGACGGCGCCTCTGCCCTGGTGGACGAGATGAGCCTGATCCTGCTCAAGGGGTCTGTGATCGACTATGTGGACGAGCTGGCCGGTGCCGAGTTCCGCGTCCGCAACCCCAACGCCAAGTCCAGCTGCGGCTGTGGGGTGAGTTTCTCGATCTAGGGCGGCCTCCCCTAAGTCCCCTGGGCCTATCCCGGCACAAACTGCAGGATCGCCACCAGGGCGGTGAACCAGGCCAGGGGCGTGGCCATGGCGGCCCAGGCCAGGGGCTCTTGTCCCCGCTTGAACAGCACCCAGGCGACATAGGGAGCCGCCAGGCAGATGATCCACATCGTGATCATCAGCAGAAAGCCAAGCCAGGCCAGGGGGTTGAGCAGGTTTCCTGACCGGTCAAAGATCAGGGGTGAGAAGAGCGCGCCCACCGCCGCGACTGG
>JANPAO010000205.1:0-4806 GCA_031429955.1 Phenylobacterium sp.
ATCCGCACGCCGATGAACGCCATCATGGGCATCGCCGATCTGTTGGCCAAGACCTCGCTGACCGCCGAGCAGGACAAGTACGTTCAGATCTTCCGTCGTGCCGGCGACAACTTGCTGAACCTGATTAACGACATCATGGACCTTTCGAAGGTCGAGGCCTCGCAGCTGGACCTGGAGCAGACCGGCTTTGCCCTCACCGACCATCTGGACAAGGTGTTCGAGATGGTTGCTGGGAAAGCCCAGGAAAAGAGCCTGGCCCTGAGTTGGAGCGTCGAACCCGATGTGCGCAACGACCTGATCGGCGATCCCACCCGCCTGCGGCAGGTGTTGCTGAACCTGATCGGCAATGCCATCAAGTTCACCGAGGCCGGGTCGGTGGTCCTGCGGGTGGAGCGCGACAGAACCTATGCCGGGGCCGATCCGCTGCGGTTCATCATCACAGACACCGGGATCGGCATCCCCAGCGAGAAGCTGGGCCGGGTGTTCGAGCGGTTCACCCAGGCCGACACCTCCACCACCCGCAGGTTCGGCGGCACCGGCCTGGGCCTGACGATCTCCAAGCGCCTGGTGGAACTGATGGGCGGGCGGATCTGGGCTGAAAGTCGACCGGGAGAGGGCAGCACCTTTTCCTT
Source organism: Phenylobacterium sp. (assembly GCA_031429955.1). Lineage (GTDB taxonomy): Bacteria > Pseudomonadota > Alphaproteobacteria > Caulobacterales > Caulobacteraceae > Phenylobacterium. The sequence continues at coordinate 633 of JANPAO010000205.1, forward strand.
CGCCATCCCCTTCGAGATCGGGTCCTCCCCGTCGCAAGCGGAGCTCCACACTGCGCCCGGCACCCCAGGGGCCGAGGTGGTGCCCATGCGGATCCTGCTGGTGGAGGACTCCCCCGACAACTGCACGATCACCATCGCGTTCCTATCCAGCACACCCCATCGCATCGACATCGCGGAGAACGGGGCCATTGCCTGCGACATGTTTGCCACCGGGGCCTATGACCTGGTCCTGATGGACCGCCAGATGCCGGTCATGGACGGCCTGACCGCAACCCGCGCCATCCGTGCCTGGGAACTCTCAGAAAACCGTCGTCCGGCCCCGATTATCGCCCTGACCGCCGCCGCCCTCAAAGGCGACCGCGAAGCCTGCCTAGCCGCAGGCTGCTCGGCTTTCCTCACCAAGCCGGTAAAGGAGGAACTGCTGCTGCAGACCATCCGCAGCTACGCAACCCTGGCAGACGGGAGCGTTCGCCTGAGTGTGGAGCCCTCTGTGCCGACCACGGGGGGCGATCACACCGATCTCGTCCCCATGTACCTGCTCAACTGCAGCGACAATGCCGCCTCGATGGCTGCGGCCTTGGCACGGTCGGACCATGAAACCCTGATCCTGCTGTCCCATCGCATGAAGGGGTCCGGGGCCGCCTATGGCTTTCCGATCATCACCCAGTTGGCCACGATGGTGGAGACCGCCGCAGAGGGCACTGATGCCCAGGCCATGGCCCAGGCCACGACCGCCTTGTCCGAGTGCATTTCAAACCTGATGCGCGAGCGCGGCGTGCCGATGCAGGATCCCAGCCCGGGCTAAGAATTCCCTGCGTCCTCCACCTCCGGCAGATCCAGAGCCGAGCGCAGCAGACCTTCACTGCGTCGATACAGCATGGCATGGGCGGCCGGGGCCAGCAGGTCAGCGTAGGGTCGAAAACCCTCGACTTGCTTGTTAAAGGCGACGTCACCGCAGCCGGGGACAAGGCAGTCGAACTTGCCCTTTGGGCACTGGCTATAGTCGCAGAGCCGGCCCAGATATCGGTCGGTTACGGGTTCGATCAGGAAGACGTCCAGTTCATTGCTGGGGACACTCATGCCCACGCCGGCCTCGAAGGCGACCCGCAGCGCCCGAGCTCCGGCCCGCCGCAGCTCTCCAAGGCGGTGCTGGGACTCGATCCAGAGGGCCAGGTCCAGATCGCCGCATTCATGCCAAACCTCGATCCCCGCCTGCCGGTACTCTCTGAAGCGCGGAACCTCTTTCCACAGCGGCTTGGCTACCGACCCGATCACGGCAATCGCAAAGACCTCGGGGAAGGTCATCCAGGCCTCAACCACGATGTCAGCCGCCAGCCGAAACCTGCGCTGGCGCTCCAGCATGTCGCGGTTTTGTTGCGCGATCACAGCTTTTCGCATCGGTCTAGCTCGGGCCCTTCGCCAGGCTGGCCGAAAGACCCCTACTGGCTAAAGCGGCCACAACAGTTCCTCGTGCCCCATCAGGCCGAAAGCTTCATCGAGAGAGACACTCGAATGGAGTCGGAACCATTGGCCGGTGTGGCGATGCCACATGACATCGAAGCGGAGGCCCTCCAGGGCTTCCTCCACATGGTCAAGCCGGGTGAAGGCGGAGTCGAACTCCTCGCCCTCATTTTCTGGGAACCCTGAGCGGTAGCGGGTGATGAAGCTGTAGCGCCGGCCACGCCACTTGCCGAAGATTTCGATGGGATAGTTGAACTGGGTCTGCCGTATCTCGGGCAGGAAGCGCGGCTTCAGCGTTTCGGCGATGAAGCGTTCACAGGCGGCCGCAACGGCCTTCCGCTCCTCCTGGGTGAGCGCTCTGACCCTGACCCATCTGCCCCCTGCTGTCGGCACCGCTCTGCTCCGGCTTGCTCCCGAAACCGACTATAGGGCCAGCAGGGTCCGTCGTGAATTGGCCATCTTGCGGCCTGTTCCCACGCGATGGTTCAATCGACGCCTAACCATTTGATCTTAATCAGGACTATCTCCCTTTGGTTCGCCAAACCTGACGCACTTGCCGTCAAAGACACGCCATTCATTTTAAGAGAGAAATCGTCTTGCTGCTGAAAATGCCGTCCGCCGAAGAGAAGCTGGCACCTAGACCCACCGCTCGACCAACCGCTCCTTGCCCAAGCGCCATCTCCCGGCTATATTACTGGAAATACGCTGGAGGTTGCCGTGGGTATCTCGCAAAAGCGCGCCATCCAAAACTATAGGTCTCGCCTTCACGATCGCGGCTTAGCGCGCTTCGAGGTTCTTGGTCGCGATGCCGATCGCGATCTCATCCGATCGTTGGCCCGCCGCTTGGCCGAAGACGGCCCAGACGCCTCGCGCCTGCGAGCGGCCGTCAGCCAGAGCATCGCCGGTGAACCACCTAAGAAGGGGGGCATACTGGCCGCGCTGCGACGATCTCCATTGGTGGGTGCCAACCTCGAACTGACCCGTCCCCGCGAGGAGGGGCGTGAAGTTCAAATTTGATGCGCTACCTGCTCGACACCAACATAATCAGCGACATCGTAAAGCCGGCACCCTCGGAGTCCCTCCTCGCCTGGATGAGCGAACAAAGCGATGAGGATCTTTTCATCGCCTCGCTGACGGTTGCCGAGATCCGCCGGGGAATACTTGAGAAGCCAGCCGGCAAGCGCCGCGATCAACTTGAGACTTGGTTCTCCGGGCCGGAGGGGCCACAGGCACTGTTCGCGGGCCGCGTGTTGCCCTTCGATGAGAAGGCTAGCCTCGTCTGGGCCAGGCTCATGGCTGAGGGCAAGGCACAAGGCCGATCGCGCAGCGCACTCGACACCATCATCGCGGCTGTCGCCCAAGTAAATGGATGCATTGTCGTCACGGACAACGAGAGAGATTTCGCGGGAATCGATATCGTCAATCCGCTGCGCGAAGGCACGCCATGACCGACATCGGTACAGTTGGGCAGAGGGGCCCAGTGCCTTGCAAGGACCGGTATCCAGGTGATCAATCAGTGCCGGGTCCGACAGCGCGGCCACCAAATGCATTTGGTACCCAGGGGTAGCCATTGATAGTCAGCCGGGAGAATATTTAATTGTTCTAGATGGTTACGTCACACCACGGCCTAGGTTCGGTTGCTCCCAGGTAGGCAGGACTCACTCCCACTCAATCGTCCCAGGCGGCTTTGACGTGACTTCGTAGACCACCCGGTTGACGCCCCTCACCTCGTTGATGATCCGGGTGGCGCAGCGGCCCAGGACCTCCCAGGGGAACTCGAAGAAGTCAGCGGTCATGCCGTCGGTGGAGGTGACGGCGCGGAGGGCCAGGACATCCTCGTAGGTGCGGGCGTCGCCCATGACGCCGACGGTTTTCACCGGCAGCAGGACGGCGAAGGCCTGCCAGATCTTGTCATAGAGGCCAGCCTTGCGGATCTCGTCGAGATAGATGGCATCGGCCTGTTGCAGGACGGCGACCTTTTCCGCGGTGATCTCACCAGGGATGCGGATCGCCAGGCCAGGTCCCGGGAAGGGGTGGCGACCGACGAAGGCGGGGGCCAGGCCCAGCTCGACGCCCAGGAGGCGGACCTCGTCCTTGAACAGCTCGCGCAGGGGCTCCACCAGCTTGAGTTTCATATAGTCGGGCAGGCCGCCGACATTGTGGTGGCTCTTGATCACCGCCGAGGGGCCACCGCTGGTGGAGACGCTTTCGATCACGTCGGGATAGAGGGTGCCCTGGGCCAGGAACGCGGCCCCTTCGATCTTGGCGGCCTCGCGGTCAAACACCTCGAAGAACAGACGCCCGATGGTCTTGCGCTTGGTCTCAGGGTCGCTGACCCCCGCCAGTTGTCCCAGGAACAGGTCGCCCGCGTCCACATGGACCAGGGGGATATTGTAGTGGTCGCGAAACAGGGTGACCACCTGCTCGGCCTCGTTGTGGCGCAAGAGGCCAGTGTCGACGAACACACAGGTGAGTTGGGCCCCAATGGCCTCATGGATCAGGACCGCAGCCACCGAAGAATCCACCCCGCCCGACAGGCCGCAGATCACCTTACCGTCGCCCACCTGGTCGCGGATCTTCTGGACCATCTCCTGGCGGAACGAGGCCATGGTCCAGTCGCCGGTGAGCCCTGCGATACCGTGGGTGAAGTTCCGCAGCATCTGGGCGCCGCGCGGGGTGTGGGCCACCTCGGGGTGGAACTGGATGCCGTAGA
>JANPAO010000206.1:0-8563 GCA_031429955.1 Phenylobacterium sp.
CAGATGACGAAGCGGCTGGGCGGCATCAAAGGTTTGCCCATCAAAGAACAGATCGGGAGACATGGCGATCGGCAATGTGGCCTCGTCCAAGACCCAGTTGGACCGATGCAGGCCCTCGACCTTCTCATCGACAATCGGCACGGCGACACCAATGCTCTGCGCTGCAGCGCGATAGAGATCTGGCCGATAGGCCCGCGCCGCAGTCCCAGCGATATCGATGTCTGGCGAGACCTGACCCCAGCGGATCATTTGGCTCAGGAACCAGACCGCATGGCTGCGCCACGGGAACCCGGCCGCATAGCGATGGTAGACGATGCCATCGTCGTGGTCTGACCCTTCAGGCGCGCTGACAAGTGAGCGAGCCAGTGCGTCCTCTGGTGCCCCGACATAGCGCGGATGCGACAGGATGGAGGCCAGCTCACGGCGGTTTCCGATCTCGTCGCACCAGGCCCCGGCCATGATCAGTGCCCGAAGGAGGGCATCGAGAGCCTCGGTGTGGCGCTCTGCCCAGGCTTGGGTCAATCCAAACACCTTGTCTGGGCTGGCCCTCCAGATTTCGGCGGCATGGATCAGGATCTCTCCATGGCCCTCAGTGGCGGCCTGAACATTCCAGGGGGCTCCGACGCAGAAGCCGTCAATGTCGCCCACAGCCAGCCTTGCGGTCATGCGTGCGGGCGGGGTCACGACGATGCGGACATCCTGGTCGGGGTCGATGCCGCCCGCCGACAGCCATCCTCGCAGTTGGTAATTGTGAATCGAGAACGGGAACACCACGGCAAAGGTCAGGGGTGGAAGACCTGCGGCGCGCCGATCTGTTATGACCTGTGTCATCGCGCTAGCCAGGCGCGGGCGGGCGCTCATGATGTCCGGCGCGGCGATGCGCATGGCCTCGGCCAAGGCCTTGGACACGGTAATGGCACTGCCGTTCAGGTTCAGCGACAGGGGTGCGATCATCGGCATCGGCTCGCCGCTGACCCCCAGGTTTACCGCGAGGGGAAGCGGTGCCAACATGTGCGCACCATCCAGCGCGCCCATGGCCACCTTGTCGCGAATATTGGCCCAGGAGACCTCGCGCGACAGTTCCACGCGCAGTCCCTGATCCTCGAAGAATCCCTTCTCCCGCGCGATCACCAGGGGCGCGCAGTCGGTGAGGGCGATGAAACCCAGTCTGAGGGTTGGGCGGGTCAGGCTCATGACCTGCCCCCCAGCAGCACGCCGGCAAAGGTCAGCATGTCGGCGGCGACCTCTCCCATGGGCCGGCCGGAGTCCATCGCCAGCTTGCGCAGGAGCCCATAGGCCTGTGGCTCGTCCAAACCTCGTTCCTTCATCAGCAATCCCTTGGCCCGCTCCACAGACTTGCGCGAGGCAAGGTCCGACTTGGCCTTCTCCAGTTCGCCCCGGAGTTTCTGCATCAGTTCAAAGCGGGTCATGGCCACTTCCAGCACCGAGCGGACGCGACCGACCGACAAGCCGTTGACCACATAGGCGGCGACTCCGGCTTCCACCGCGGCCTCGGCCAGGCCCGGCGTCGAGCGATCGACAAACATGACGATGGGTCGGGGATTGGCGGCGCTGGATTCGCGCAGGCTTTCCAGGGTGTCGCGATCGGGGCTGTCGGCGGCGACCACCACCACGTCGGGGGCAAAGGCTGCGACTTCGACCTCCACGAACTCCGCAGCCAGACGAACCACCAGGGGATCAATGCCGGTCAGGCCCTCGGCCACCAGGGCCGCGCGAGCGGGGTCCGGGTCGATGACGAGGACGCGCATGAAAATCCCCCAGAACCCTGACGCTCTGCCTGAGAGCCTGGGCCGATCGCCGACTGCCAGCCTTCGACGACAGTGGAGGACTGGCTCTAGGACCTAGGCGTGTGGCTTGTCGCTGCGGCCGCGTCGGCAGGTAAGGACAGGACGATTTTGCCGAATCCGAGGGCATCTAGCGCAGATCCTGAGCATCATTGCCCACTTTCCAGGCGCTTGATGAGGGCGTCCCGCTCCCGGGGCGTGTTGGCCCCTCGAAGCCGATCAAGGCGATCTGGGGGGCAGGCCAGCCGTTCCAGCCCCGCGCGTTCCACCAGGCGTCCCAGGGGCCAGCCCGCCATGGCCGCCTCTGGCAGTGCTGCAACCTCCAGCACCATGGGCAGGTGTAGGCCATCATAGGCCGCGCCGGGGCCGGCAACCGCCAGCAGCAGGTCAAGGTCTTCGGGCAGCAGCATCGGCGCATCCACCGCCAGCACCAGGGCGCGACGGCAGCCGGCCGCCCCCAGCACCCCAACGCCGGTCAGTATGCCGCCAACAGGCCCGCCATGGGGTTCTGCGTCCGGGACATGGGCGATCCCGTAGTCGGTGGCGCCAACGGTGATGATGGGGTCTGCCTGGCAGTGGCGCGCGAGGTCAGCGGCACGGTCAACGGCCCGCCGTCCAAACCAAACGACTTGCGCCTTATCCGTGCCCATCCGGCTTGAGCCCCCCCCAGTGAGGATGATCGCCCCCAAGCTCATGTCGCCGCCATCCATTCGCAACCCAAGACCTGCCAGGTCATGATCAAGGCGCGCGAGTCACCTTGTTTCGTACCTCCACGACATGGGATATGCGGGATGAGTGCCTTAAGTCCAAGGACGAGAACCGGAGGGCTCGAGACATCACATATCTGCGCCCGATGTTATGAGGCTTGCGCAAGAGGAGACACCCGCCGATGTGCCGGAACATCAAGACACTGTTCAACTTCGATCCGCCCGCTACGGACGCGGAGGTTCGCGACGCCGCACTGCAGTTTGTCCGCAAGCTGTCGGGGTTCAAAGCGCCCTCGAAGGCAAACCGCGCCGCCTTCGACACCGCCGTCAACGAGGTCGCTGCGGCCGCCCACCGACTCTTTGAAAGCCTCGAAACAACCGGGAAACCCAAAGACCGGGCCGAAGAGGCTACCAAGGCCCAGGCTCGCTCCGCCGAGCGCTTCGACACCAAACAACCCGCCTAGTCGTCGGCGACGGGCCGCGTGCGATCTCCCCTATGCGAGGCGTTGGATAAGGAGCACCAGACCCAGGCCCGCTGCCGTGAGGGATGCCAACTGGGGCAGGTGAGCCTGGAAACGGGACAACTGGGTCCTGGCCAGGGCGGTGATGACCAGGGACACGGCGGCCAGAAAAAGAAACTGTCCGATCTCGACGCCAACATTGAAGCCCGCCAGCGTTGACAGGCGGCTGCCGGCATCGACGGCCATCGCGCCAATGGCCGAGGCAAACCCAAAGCCGTGCAGCAAGCCGCAGCCAAAGACGATCGCCAGCCGTGTCCAGCCAGACGTCACCCGACGGGTCTGCCAGTACCAGAGATTGACCATCGCCATGACCACGATGCTTGCGGCGATCCCTGGCTCGACGAGACTGGCCGGGATGCGGAAAATGCCAAGCGCCGATAGGGCCAGGGTGAGGCTGTGGGCGAGAGCGAACGGATTGCCGGCCTGGAGGCCGGGGTCGACGACTATGTCTGCAAACCGTTCTCGGCCGGGGAGGTCATGGCCCGCATCGCCGCTCTTATCCGCAGAGCCGAAGGCCGCGTGGCTCAGGCCCCGGATGAGGCGGGCAACCTCTTCTTCAACGAGATCACCCAGAGGGTGGGATGGCGCGACGTCTGGCTGAATCTGTCGCCCTCCGAGTACAGGATCCTCGCCCATCTGATGAAGCAGCCGGGGCGGGTTTTCAGTCGCCAGCAACTCCTGGAACACGTGAGCCTGGAATTTAGGGACGTGAGTGACCGGTCCATCGACAGTCACATCAAGAATATTCGTCGGAAGATCGCAGCCCTAGATTCCGAACTCCGCGACGATCAACTCTGTCTATGGAGTGGGATATCGCTTTGAACCGTAATCTGGCTGTGCCGACTACCGTCGGTCTACGCCTCACCTCCGAGGCTTCTGTCTGCGACCGGGGCCTACCCCTAACTCGGGGCCGGTCTGCCCTTGTCCATATGGTCGGAGCCTGTAGGTTAAGTCCCGCAAGGCTGGGGGCGAACGTGGTGCGTGCGGGCAAGTCAGGCCTAGCTTGGACGACTTGGCGAGCCCAAGTCCTTGGCCTCTGCCTTGGGCTCCTGGCCACTCAAGCTCGGGCGCAGGTCATTGAGATGATCCCCTCTGGCGGCTTCATCGTTCACCAAGGACCAGGTCTCTATGTCGGCCCTGGTACGCCTTCGGTGCCGATCGGGGGGCCGACAAAGGTTCCAGAGATCGCGGCGGCGTCCGCCTGGGGTCGGTCCCTCCAGGCCCCGGAGGCGCGGATCCAAGCTGCAGCGGGGATTGCGGGTGTCAGCCCCGGCCTGCTCTCAGCGGTGGCTTGGCAGGAGTCGCGTTACAATGACGCGGCCCGTTCGCCCAAAGGGGCCGTGGGCATGATGCAATTGATGCCGGCGACGGCGGCGCAGTTGGGGGTCGATGCCTCTGATCCATCGGCCAATACGACCGGCGGGGCCCGCTATCTGGCCGCGATGATGACATCCTTCGATGGTGATCTGGTCAAGGCCTTGGCCAGCTACAATGCCGGGCCGGCTGCGGTTCGGCGCTATAACGGCGTTCCGCCCTATCGGGAAACCCGTGCCTATGTCGCTGCCATCATGGAGCGGCTGGCGCGGAGCGCACTTCAGGAGACCACGCCGTGATACCGAACCGCTTCCATGGGACTCGATCCCGCCTTTTCGCGGCAACCCCCTTTGTGGTCCTGGCCGCAGGGGGTGCTCGCGCCCAGACCTTGGTGGCCGACCCGGCGGGGTCGTCGCCGCTCCTGGGAGCTCTAAACTGGGTTCAGGGCACCTTGCTGGGCAACCTTGCCACCAGTGCCGCCGTGATCGCCGTGGCGGTGGTTGGTTTCTTGATGCTGGCTGGGCGCATCGAGTGGCGTCGGGGGCTTACGGTGATCTTCGGTAGCTTCATCATCTTCGGGGCTGCCGCCATTGTGGCCGGAATTCGGTCAGCGGCTGGAGCCTTGAACTAGGTCCCATGTCCCGCCTCAGTACAGATCCCATATTCGTGGCCCTGACCCAGCCACAGATGATTGCCGGGGTGACCTATAGCTACGCCGTGTTCAATCTCATCGTCACCCTGGAGGCGTTCCTGATCACCAAGAGCTTCTGGCCGCTGGTCCTGGCCCCTGTGATTCACGCCGTCGGCTACCTCGCCTGTCTCGACGAACCCCGCTTCTTTGATCTTTGGGTGACCCGCGTCAGCCGATGCCCGCGGGTCAAGAACTTCGCCTTCTGGCGTGCCAACGTCTACTGCCCATGACCGGAGCCCTGTTCACCACTGGGGCGGCCAGAATTCTTGCCCCAAGAGAGGTCCCAATCGGGGACCGTCTGCCCTATGCCGGTCACATCGATGATGTCACGCTGAGGACCCGGGACGGGCTTCTGATCCAGACCATTCGGCTCGCCGGCTTTCCCTTTGAAACCCGCACCGACGAGGACCTGAACTATCGAAAGACGGTGCGCGAGACGCTGCTAAGGGGCGCGGCCAGTTCGCGCCTGGCGCTCTATCATCACGTGGTTCGTCGTCGCGTGGGCGTGGAGTTGACGGGGACCTTTGATGAACCCTTCGCTCGCGAGTTGAACCTGTCCTGGGGCCAAAGCCTGGCTGACCGCCAGCTATTCGTGAACGACCTGTATCTGACCTTGGTGCGGCGACCCTTGCAGGGCAGTGGCGGCCTGATCGAGCGGATGCTGCGGCCCAAGGCAGCCCAGGACTACGCCACCGACCTGAAGCAGTTGCATGCCACGCGGGAAACCTTCTTGGCCGCCCTGGCACCCTATGGACCTGAAACCCTTTCGGTCCGATCCGGTCGCGGTGGCTTGCTCTCGGAGCCAGCTGCCTTCCTTGCTGGTCTGGTAAACTCCGATCATCGGCCGGTCCTGGCTCCCAGCGGAGACATGGGGCAAGCCCTGGCTGACCGGCGACTGAGCTTTGGCCTCAATGCCATGGAGTTTGGTGCGGTCGGCAGCCGAGCGGCGCGATTTGCCGCCATGGTCTCGATCAAGGACTATCCGGCCCAGTCGGCGCCCGGAATGTTGGACGGCGTCCTGCGCCTGCCCTTTGAGCTGGTGTTGACCGAGAGCTTTGCCTTTGTGGATCGTCAGGTCTCGCTGAGCCGGATGGCCCTGGCCCTTCGCCGTCTCCAGTCGGCAGATAGTGACGCCTACAGCCTGCGCGGCGAACTTGGTGCCGCCCGGGACGAGGTCGGTGCGGGGCGTGCCAACTATGGCGAACACCATATCTCGATCCTGGCCAAGGCCGACGATCTGCAATCCCTCGACGCCGCCGTTGCCGAGGTGCAGTCGGCACTGTCGGAGATCGGTGCCATCGCCGTGCGTGAGGACGTCAACCTGGAACCTGCCTTCTGGGCTCAGTTTCCGGGGAACTTCAAGTTCATTGCCCGAAAGGCACTGATCTCGGCGGCCAACTTTGCCAGCCTGGCCAGCCTGCATGGACATCCCACCGGCCAGACCCAAGATCTACAATGGCAGACCCCGGTCACCATTCTGGAGACGACGGCCTTTGGCCCCTACAATTTCAGCTTCCACGTCGGGGATCTGGGCAATTTCACCATCATTGGACCCAGCGGCACGGGCAAGACGGTCCTCCTGACCTTCCTGGCGGCTCAGGCTGAGAAGTTCAAACCGCGCACGGTCTATTTCGACAAGGATCGGGGTGCCGAGATCTTCATCCGCGCCAGCCGCGGCCGCTACGAGCAGCTCACTCCGGGCGAGGCTTCTGGCTTCAATCCCCTGCACCTGGCCGACACGCCTGAGAACCGGTCGTTCCTGAGCGACTGGCTCGGGCGTTTGATGGCACCCGAGGTCGGCTACCTCGACGCCGACGAACGCGCGATCATCACCGATGCGATCGATGCGGCCTATAGCCAGGGCCTTGATCATCGCCGGCTGCGGCATATTCGAGACCTTGTGCGGGGCAGTCGACGACCCACCAGCGGCGACCTCGCGGCCCGACTGGCGCCTTGGATTGAGGGCGGGGAACACGCCTGGCTGTTTGACAACGATGTCGATCGCCTCGACCTGGATACCCGCCTGATCGGGGTTGATATGACCCGGGTGCTGGACTCGCCCAAGCTCCGCACCCCGGCCATGATGTATCTGTTCCATCGCATCGAACAGCAGTTGGACGGCGAGCCCTTCATCATCATTGTCGACGAGGGTTGGAAGGCCCTTGACGATGAGATTTTTGTTCAGAGAATCCGCGACTGGCAAAAGACCATTCGCAAGCGCAACGGCATTGTCGGTTTCTGTACCCAGAGCGCGGGCGACGCCCTGGAGAGCCGGATCGCTTCAGCGATCATTGAACAGGCGGCCACGCAGATTTTCTTCCCAAATCCCAAGGCCCGAGCGGTCGACTACATGGATGGCTTTGGCCTGAGCGAGCACGAGTTTGATCTCGTCAAAACCCTGCCTGATACGTCGCGATGCTTTCTGGTCAAACAGGCCGACCATAGTGTGGTGGCCAAGCTGGATCTCGCCGCCCTACCAGATCTACTGAAAGTCCTGGCGGGGACGGAGCGTAGTGTCCGGCGACTTGACCGGCTACGGGCCGACCTCGGAGATGACCCCGATGCCTGGCTTCCACCGTTCCTGGCGGGAGCTGGAGGTCGATGACCCTCTCCTGCCCCTCGACCATCAGCGATGTCGGCGCTATTTCCGCCACCCTCCAGGCCGTGGACTGCCAGGCGCGCGGGTTTGCCCAGTCCGGCTATGAGGCGCTGTCGGCGACTGGGTCGCCGTTCGAAGCTTGGCTGACGGCCTTTCTGATCATCTATGTCGCACTGCTCGGCTGGCGACTCTTACTAGGGGGGAGTGGTCGGGCCTCGGAACTTCCCATGGCAGCCCTGAAAATCGGTGCCATCTTGGCCATGGTCAGCAATTGGTCGCTGTTTCAGACCCTGGTGTTTGACATGGTGTCCAAGACCCCCCTGGAGCTGACTCGCCTGATCGTCGCGCCGTCGGCGGCCCAATCGAGCCTGGGGGGTGATCCCCTGGGCGGGTTGCAGGTTGCCCATGACCAGTTGACCTTAGCAGCTGCGGCCTTCGGCGAGGCTGCAGGTCGCCAGGCTGGCCCTCTGGCGGGTGGCAATGCGGCGGCATCCCAGGCGCTCTGGCAAGCTGCGCAATTGATGTATCTCTCTACGGTCGGGCTGTTCTGTACCGCGATGATTGCCGTGGCGATCCTGACGGCGGTGGGGCCGCTATTTGTGGCGCTGCTTCTGCTGACGACCACTCAGAGTCTGTTTGTCGGTTGGGTCCGGGCGCTTCTGGCCGCGATGCTGGCACCGATGCTGGCATGGATGGCATCCGCCTTGATGCTGTTGATCCTGGAGCCCAACCTGGTGGCCTTGGCCAGGGATCGTGCTGCCGGGGATCTGCAAGCCGCCACCGCCATGGCGACCGCAGCCCTGATCACAGTGTTTGCCCTGGTCCAGGCAGTGCTGTTCGGCGTCGGGGTCTTCATGGCAACAGGCTACAGATTCTCAGGGAACACAGGGATGTCGAGATCAGTCGTGGCCACCACGCCAGAGAGG
>JANPAO010000207.1:0-2288 GCA_031429955.1 Phenylobacterium sp.
GCCGCGCGAACCTCAGGTCGCCACGCGGCAGGCACCCTGCCAGGGCCTGCAATGCGCGGGCCTCGGCCCGCAGCCTTTGCTCATCCAGCATGGCGCCGGTTTCCCGAACCACGGTCGGGGGGCGGCTGAGGCCGGCCAGGCCGTCCAGACTTACCTCCAGGGTCACGGGGCGCTCGACACGGGTGGAGAGGTTGCGCCAGCAGGGCTCGATCCGACCCCAGAGTTCGCCTGCCGAGGCTCCGCCTGTGGTCTCTCCCGCCGCCGCCTGACGGCCCGGAGAAGGTGTGAGGCCGCGAGCCTGGAAAATCCGGTCCGGGGCCTGGGGCTCTGGCGCATCGGCCTTGGTGGGTTCTGTCTCCCGCACCTGGACCTCCCGCGATTGAAGACGGCTCACCAACCGGCTGAAGTCGCCGTTGGGGTTGGCCTGTTCGACGGGAACGGCGATGCCGTTGAGTCCGGTCTTGGCCAGCAGGGGCGGGCCATGCTGAATAGGGGTTATTGCAACTGTCACGCTAATACGACCGTAGTGCGCGCCTCATAGTACGCCTCTCATAAAAATTGGAAAACTCGACTTTTTCGAGTAAACCGGGGTGGGAGGTCTTTATGTTCAAGATAACTGTCTCGTCCGGCGACTTCCTGAAGTCCTACGGACGCATCACGGAGGCGGCCCAGCGTGAGCCTGTGTCCATCACCAGCCATGGCCGTGAGCGCCTTGTTCTTCTGTCAGCCGAGGAATATCGCCGCCTGAAGCAAAACGACCGTGTTGCTCTTTATCCGTGGGAACTCAACGATGCCGATATCGCGGCGCTCGAAGCCTCAGAGCCCCCCGCCTCCGCAAGAGCCTTCAATCACGAACTCGGTTGATCCGTGGGGCTCCCAAACCCCACACCCGGCCTTGTCATCAGCTATGCCTATCTCTGGCGTGACGAAGCGCTACGCGGACAGGGGGAGGGGCGCAAAGATCGTCCCTGCGTGATCGTCCTATCGGTGCAGACTGAAATTGGCGAAACGATCGTCACCGTCGTGCCAGTCACCCACAGCCCTCCGTCGCATCCGGAAAGCGCGTTGGAAATTCCGCCACAGACCAAGAAGCGGCTTGGTCTGGATACGCAGCGTTCTTGGATGATCGCCGCCGACCTCAACCGCTTTGTATGGCCGGGCGTCGATCTACCCGCGATCAAACGGGGCTCGGCTGACTATGCCTACGGCGAACTGCCCGAGGCTCTTTACCGGCAATTGCGGGACAAGGTCTTGACGCTGGCCCGAGCCGGGCGTGCCGGCATCACGCGTCGCTAGACCCTGACCGTTTCAGATGGATTCATCTGAAACGGAAAGAAGGGTCTGGTTTCAAACATTTAGAGCGTGACGGGTGCCTCATCCGGTCCGGTCGCTGGGGCCGGCACGGACGCCGCAGCTTTCGCAGATCAGATGCCCGGCCTTGCGGACCACGGCGAGATCGCCACAGGCGGCGCAGACATCAGCCTCCATCCGTGCGCTCCGGCTATTGGCACTGGGCAGGAACACCAGATTGTCGGGGGTCGCCCCGCGTGCGAAGCCCCGGGAGATGAAGTGGGAGGCCGGCTGGGGCTCGTTCTCCAGATCGGGATCGCCCTCGGCTGCGCCGCGCCCCAGGCCGTCGGCATTCAGTTCGCCGTCGGCATTGGCCAGCTCGTCGCGGCCCAGATAGGAAATCCCCAGCTCCCGGAACAGATAGTCGAGGATCGAGGTCGCCGACTTCACTGAGTCATTGCCCGTCACCGGGCCGGCCGGCTCGAAACGCGTGAAGACAAAGGCGTCGACAAACTCCTCAAGAGGCACCCCGTACTGAAGCCCGATGGAGATGCCGATGGCGAAGTTGTTCATCAAGGATCGGAAGGCGGCACCTTCCTTGTGCATGTCGATGAAGATCTCGCCCAACTCGCCGTCGTCATATTCGCCGGTATGCAGATAGACCTTGTGCCCCCCGACGGCGGCCTTCTGGATATAGCCCTTGCGGCGGTCGGGCAGTATGCGGCGGGTGCGGTCGCGCTCGACGATGCGCTCCACGATCCGCTCCTCCGGCGGCGGGGTTTGGGGCTCTCGGGCGGCTCGGACCGGGGCTTCCGTGGCCTTTGGCAGGTCCAGGACAAAGCCCAAGGGGGCTTCGCCACGGCGAACGCGCAGGGCCGCGACACCTGAGCGTCCGGCTTCGACCAGCAGGCCGCCTTCCTGGCCGCCGAGGACCTGGGCCCTGCCCCCTATTTCGCGATGCTGGCGAGCCTGCAACCGGCCCTGCAACTCCCCGCCGT
>JANPAO010000208.1:0-8737 GCA_031429955.1 Phenylobacterium sp.
TGTCGGCGATCTCGCGGGCCAGGGTCCGGGCGGCTGGCAGCAGGTCCTCTGGCGCGTGCACCGACCGGACCAGGCCTTTGTCGAGGGCTTCCTGGGCGGAGAAGATCCGGCCCGTATAGCACCACTCTAGGGCCGCCTGAACGCCCACCAGCTTAGGCAGGAACCAGGAGGAGGCCGCCTCCGGGTTCAGGCCGCGCTTGGCAAACACCAGGCCAAACCGCGCCTCGGTGGAGGCCAGCCGGATGTCCATAGGCAGTTGCATGGTCACGCCGACGCCGACTGCCGGGCCGTTCACAGCCGCGATCACCGGCTTGAGGCTGTCATAGATCCGCAGGGTCAGCAGACCGCCGCCATCGCGCTGCACGCCCTCGCGGGTCCGCGCGGCCTTGTCCTCACCACCGCGGGCGTCATAGTCAAAGGTCTGGGCCCCGCCGGAGAGATCGGCCCCGGCGCAGAAACCCCGCCCCGCCCCCGTGACAATCACCACCTTCACCGCATCATCGGCATCGGTCTCGTCAAAGACCGCGATCAGGTCCTTCATCATCTGGGTATTGAAGGCGTTGAGCTTGTCGGGCCGGTTCAGAGTGACGGTGGCGATTCCGTCCTCCACCGCATAGGCAATGGTCTCGAAGGTCGGCGCAGTCATCGCAGGGCTCCCATGATTTTCTTGCACTTCGCACCGCTTGACGGACGGTCCGTCAAGGGCCGCATGATGTCCCCACAACGAAAACTTCGGGAGACGGCCTTGGGCGTCGGATAGATGCTTATGGCCCTTGTAGGAAACACCCATGCATCCGGCCACGCACGCTACTACCCACCCTGATCGCGCCGCCTATATCATGGCCGGCACCGGCGAGACGGTGACCTATCGCCAGCTCGATGACCGCTCCAACCAGGGCGCGCAGCTCTTCCGGTCCTTGGGGCTCAAGACCGGCGACGTCATCGCGCTCCTGATGGACAACAATCCCCGCTATTTCGAGATCGCCTGGGCGGCCCAGCGGTGCGGGCTCTACTATGCCTGCATCTCGTCCAAGCTGACGGCGGGCGAGATCGACTACATCATGAAGGATTGCGCGGCCAAGCTGCTGATCACCTCAGCCGGGGTCGGGCCTGTGATCGACGAGCTGCCCGCCCTGTTGCCGGGGGTGCAGCTCTATATGGCTGGCGAGGCTCGTCCGCCCTATCAGAGCTTCGAGGCCGCCCGCGCCAAGCTGCCCACTACCCCGGTCGCCGACCAGACGGCGGGCCGCGACATGCTCTATTCCTCCGGCACCACCGGCCGACCCAAGGGGATCAAGCCCCCCCTCACCGGCGGTCCCATCGACGAACCGGGCGGGGTGGCCAACCTGGCGGCAGGCCTGTTCGGCTTCACCCCCGACTGCGTCTATATCTCGCCGGCCCCGCTCTATCACGCCGCGCCGCTGCGCTGGTGCATGGCCATCCATCAGTTGGGCGGCACCGTCATCGTGATGGAGAAGTTCGATCCCGAGGCCATGTTGGCCTTGATCGAAACCTACAAGGTCGATGTCGGCCAGTTCGTCCCCACCCATTTCGTGCGGATGCTGAAACTGCCCCAGGCCGTCCGCGACCGTTACGACATCTCCTCGATGCGCTCAGCCGTCCATGCCGCCGCCCCCTGCCCGATCCCGGTCAAGGAGCAGATGATGGCCTGGTGGGGTCCGGTGATCCACGAGTACTATGCCGGCTCCGAGGGCAACGGGTTCTGCTATGTCGGCCCCCAAGACTGGCTGACCCACAAGGGCACGGTGGGGCGGGCGGTGATGGCCGAGGTGCGGATCGTCGATGACGAGGGCGAACTGGTGCCGGCGCGCACCGAGGGCACGGTCTATTTCGCCAATGGCGCGCCGCTCACCTATCACAATGCCCCCGACAAAATCGCCGAGAACACCAACAAGCATGGCTGGACCACGCTAGGGGATGTGGGCTGGCTGGATGAGGAGGGGTTCCTCTACCTGACCGACCGCAAGAGCTTCATGATCATCTCCGGCGGGGTGAACATCTATCCCCAGGAGATCGAGAACCTGCTGGTGACCCACCCGCGCGTGGCCGATGTGGCCGTGGTGGGGGCTCCCGACGAGGAGATGGGCGAGAAGGTGGTGGCCGTGATCCAGCCTGCCGACTGGGCCGACGCCGGCGATGATCTGCGCAATGAGCTGATGGCCTATTGCCGCGCCAACCTCTCCCACATCAAGGCCCCGCGCATGCTGGAGTTCATGCAGGAACTGCCACGTCACCCCACGGGCAAGCTCTACAAGCGCCTGATCCGCGACGCCTATTGGGGCAAGGAAGGCTCAAAAATCGTCTGAGCCCTCTCCGGGAAGCGGCCGGGTCGAAGCCCGGCTTGCCCCATGACTTGACTGTCACCGGTCGGTGACATAGATAAGTCACCTATCGTTGACATTGAGCTGCGCGTGAACAAGACCCTCGAGAAAGACCGCGACGCGACGCGCGACCGCATCCTTGACGCTGCGGCCCGGGTCTTGAGTCAGGGGGGCTACGGACAGTTCGGGGTCAATGCCGTGGCGCGGGCCGCAGGCTGCGACAAGGTCCTGATCTATCGCTATTTCGGCGGCCTGGAAGGTCTGGCCCAGGCGCTCGGGGAACGCCTTGACCTCTGGGTGGCACCGGAGCTTCCGGCCCTCCCCGAATCCTATGGGAGGGTGATGATCGAGATGCTGGGTCGCTATCTCGCCGCCCTGCGGGGAAACGCCCTCGGCAAGCGAATCCTGGCCTGGGAGCTGGTGGAAACCAGTCCGATCACCAAGGCACTCGGCGCCGCCAAGTCTAAGACCATCAGCAAATGGTTCCAGGGCGTTCGTGCCCTCGCCGGCCCACCGCCAAGCGACATCGACGCGCCGGCGATCAACGCCATCCTGCTGGCTGCAGCCCATCACCTCGCCCTGCGGGAGGACCATGACGGGGACTTCGCGGGCCTCGACCTGACATTGCCGGAAACCTGGAACCGCCTGCAGCAGGCCATGACCCTGCTGGCGGCCCGCGCCTACCCTGAGGGACACGCCCATGACTAAGATCTCCTATCGCCTTGGGGCCGGACTGGTCCTGATGGCCTTCCTGCTTCTCGCCAACGTCGCGTACGCCTCGCTCATCACCCTGTTTGGCTATGACGACGTCCTGCGGGAGCCGGTGAGCGTCGTCCTGTCTCGCTTCGCGACCGGAGGCCCCGCCCTGGTTCTGGCCTGGGCGGGCTTTGCCTGGTCGACCTTGATCTTCGTGTTGGGCGCGGGGCTTCTGGGTAAGACTCTGTCTGAGGATTACGGCCAGAGGGTCTGGCTCGCCACCACCGCCGGCGCGGCCAGCGGACTGATCCAGGCGGTTGGCCTGCTCCGCTGGGTCTTCGTTGTGCCCGGCCTAGCGGCGGGCTATGGCGCGCCCGGCGCGAGCGACGCCGACCGGGCCGCCATCGCCCAGATCTACAATGCCCTCAACCAGTATGGCGGGGTGGCCCTGGGGGAGCACCTGGGCCAGGTCCTGCTAGTGGCCTGGAGCCTGGGGATTATCGCTGCCTTCTGGCGGATCGGTGGGGCGCTGCGCTGGACGTCCCTTCTTGGCCTGGCCTCGGTACCCCTCTGGATCCTGGGTCAGAGCGAGCTGTTCGCCACCGTGATTCCGAACCTGCAGGTCTTCGAGGTCACGCCGCTCGCCTTCATGATCTGGATGGTCTGGATCCTGGCACTCGCCATCGCCCTGATGGTCCAAAAGCCGCTGGCGAAATCCTCCGTCTGATTCTAGGGTGTCGGGATATGAGCCTCCAGACGCCCCTCGCCCAGAAAGTAGCCAATCCCTTCCCAGGGATTGGACGCGCGCGAGCCTAGCTGGACCTCACCGCCTTCCGATCCCCGCAATTGCGGATGGATCGGACAGACCCACTCCATCCGCGCCAAAGATGGAGACTGACATGACCCAACCCGACTGGTGGTACGACGATCTCAAGCAGGTGGGCCTGGACTTTGCCGATCCCCGGCAGGCCATGACCTATGACGAGCGGCAGGGGCATGATCCAAGTGCCGACCGGGCCTTGCTGGCGCAGTTGGGGGTGGATCGGAGCACGGCCATGGCCGACATCGGTTGTGGGACAGGCATGCTGGCCTGTGAGGCGGCGGGCCTTGCGCGCTCGGTGCGCGCCATCGATGTCTCGCAGGCCATGCTGGACCTGGCGCGACGCCGGGCCCGCGAGCGGAACCATACTAACCTCACCTTTGAACAGGCGAGCTTCCTCAGCTTCGAGACCTCTGGTGACCTGGATCTGATCGTCACCAAGAACGCCCTGCATCACCTGCCCGACGTCTGGAAGGCGGTGGCCCTGACCCGGATGCGGGATGCCTTGAGGCCAGGGGGGCGGATCTATATCCGCGACGTGGTCTATAACTGCGGACCCGACAACCTGCCGCTGCTGGTGGAAGGCTGGATCGGCCTGATGGGTCGCGAGACCGGCTATAGCCGCGCCGAGGTCGCCACCCATGTCCGCGAGGAGCACTCCACCTTCGGCTGGATTCTGGAGCGCCTGATCACCGAGGCCGGGTTCCGCCTGCTCAACCGCTCCCATGACGGGGTCTATGCCACCTATCTGGCCCAGGCCGTGGCCTGATGCGCCCTTGCCCCGAAGCCCCCAGATGCTAGAGGTCGAACATCTGTTTCAAGAATAAGGGAGAAGACGATGGACGCCGTGGAATTCAAGGATCTGCCCGGCCTGGTGGGCCAGGAGACGGGCGTCTCCGACTGGTTGGAGATCACTCAGGAGCGGGTCAACCAATTCGCCGAGGCCACCGGGGATCACCAGTGGATCCACGTCGACGTCGAGCGCGCCACCCGCGAAATCGGCGGCCCGATCGCTCACGGCTACCTGACCCTGTCGCTGTTGCCGTTCCTGTCGGCGGGCCTGCTGCCGGTGAAGGGCGTCAGCCGCGGCATCAACTATGGCTCCGACAAGGTGCGTTTTGTGAATATGGTCCGCATCGGCAAGCGGGTGCGCCTGCGCCAAAAGCTGCTGGGGGTCGATCCCAAGGCCGGCGGGGTTCAGATCCGCAATGAATGCACCATCGAGATCGAAGGCGAAGAAAAGCCCGCCTGCATCGCTGAGACCCTGTCCCTGCTCTACGGGTCTTGAGACTTCTGACCTCCCTGCCCTTTCGGGTGGGGAGGGGTCAGACGCGCAACCCTGTCATCCCGGAAAGGCGAAGCCTTGTCCGGGACCCATAGGCGCGGGGCTGGCAGGATAGATCGATGCGTATGGGTCCCGGTCTTCCGCGTGCCGCGGAAACCGGGATGACATGCAAGGGTTGCGTCGCGCCCGACACTTGTCGCGACAAGCTTCCCCGGCAATGGCAGGTAGGTATCCCTAGCGGTCAGACGACAGCGCGCTCTCGGCAGAGGCCGCGCGAGCGCCAGCTACGACCTGGCCGGAGGCTGTGGTCACCGGGGCATTGGGGTCAGACACCAAGCCTATGGTCTCGCGACTGTACTTGGCCTGGGTAACGATGCCGGTCTCCAGCCGCTCCTTGTTCAACTCCACCTGCTGGGTCAGCAGACCCGCAATGAACTGAACCGGGGCGATGTCTGAGGCCCCCAGCCGGCGGCGCGAGCTGGTGGCCATGAAGACCGGCCCCCCTGAGTTTCCGGGAAAGACACTGAAATCCAACAGGAAGGTCGGGAAGATCTTCGCCGGGCTGATGGGGTAGGAGGCCACGCGGCCCGACCGCAGGATCGGGAAGCCGGCCGGGTTGGCCGAGAGACCCCGGGGAAAACCCAGCGCCATCATCTCATCGCCCGTGCTCACCTTCAGGGCATCAAAGGTCTGGTCGTCGGCCAGCCAGGACATCGGGATGGCGGCCCGGGCAAAGGCCTCCGGGGCCGTGATGGAGATCGCCGCAATGTCGCGGGAGGGATGGTGGGTCCAAAGCTCCTGGCCGGCACCATCACGAATTTTCAGGGGCTGGGGCGTATAGGTCCAGGACCCGTCGACATTCTCGATCCGGTAGCCGATCCGAGCCTCGGCACCTGGCATTCGGGTAAAGACGTGGTTGGCGGTCACCAGGACGGTCAGGGGGGTCCCATCGGGTCCGGCAGATTGGATCAGAAACCCGGTGCCCACGGTGCGGGTGCCATCGCCCAGGGGCTGTTCAAGCTGCACCGTGGCGTGGATCAACTCGACTGACAGATCGTAATCCATCGAAACTCCAAAACCCTGCGGCGTCCGGGACGCGGCAGGTGACTCGCACTTTCCCTCAAGATCAGGCCGGGCGAAAGGGTCTTCTGGGCCTTGAGCGGTCGGCAGGCCTGGCGCATCTAGGGGCCATGACCCGCCCCACGCCTCCGACCGCCCGGCGCCAGCCGACCTCCATCACGCAGCTCGGCCGCACGCGGACCGATGACTATGCCTGGATGAAGGACGAGAACTGGAAGGAGGTGCTGCGCGACCCCAAGGTGCTGGCGGCCGATATCCGTGAGCACCTGGAGGCCGAGAACGCCTACACCAAGGCCCTGCTCGACACCCCGACCCAGGCCCTGCAGGCGGCCCTGTTTGCCGAGATGAAAGGCCGGATCAAGGAAGACGACTCCTCGGTTCCCGCCGCCGATGGCCCCTGGGACTACTATGTCCGCTACGAAGTGGGGGCCGAGCATCCGGTGCATGGGCGGCGTCCTCACGGGCAAGCCGACGGCGAGGTGGTGCTGCTGGATGAGGAGGCCCTATCCAAAGGCAAGGCCTATTTCCAGGTGGGAGGTGCCCATCACAGCCCCGATCATCGGCTCTATGCCTGGGCCGTCGATGAGCAGGGATCGGAATACTACAGCCTGAAAATCAAGGACCTGGAGACCGGCGAGGTTCTGCCCAGCGAGATTGAGAGCGCCTATGGCGACTTTACCTTCTCCCCCGACAGCCAGTGGCTGTTCTGGATCTGGCGCGACGAGAACGCCCGGCCTGCCAAGGTTTTCCGTCGCTCAGCCCGCGGCGGCGAGGACACCCTGGTCTATGACGAGCATGACGAGGGCATGTTTCTGGGCATCGGGACCACCGCCGACGACAGCCACATCGTCCTGCATGTGGGCAATCAGGAGACCACCGAGATCTGGCTGATCCCGGCCGCCGATCCCACGGCGGCTCCGGTGGTGGCCGAACCCCGGCAGGTGGGGATCAAGTACGAGCTGGATCACTGGAGCGACCGCTGGGTGATCCGGACCAATGCCGACGGGGCGGTGGACTTCAAGCTGGTGACCAGCACCGCAGATGTGCCCTCCAAAGCGAGCTGGACCGACTTCGTCGCCCACAAGCCCGGCCATTACGTCACCGGCTTTTCGGCCTATGCCCAGTATCTGGTGCGGCTGGAGCGGGTAAACGCCAATGACCAGATCGTGGTCATGGATCGGGCCGGCGGGGAGCATGTGGTGGCGTTTGGCGAGGAGGCCTATGCCCTCTCTCTGGCGGGCGGCTATGAGTATGACACCCCCCTGACGCGCCTGGTCTATCAGTCGCCCACCACGCCCCGGCAGTGGTTTGACTATGACATGGCGACCCGAGACCGGACCCTTCGCAAGACCCAGGAGATCCCCTCAGGCCACGATCCAGACCGGTATGTGGCCCGCCGCCTGTTGGCCAAGGCGGCCGACGGTGCCGAGGTTCCGATCACCGTCCTGATGCTGAGGGACACGCCCCTGGATGGCTCGGCACCCCTGCTGCTCTACGGCTATGGCTCCTATGGACATGCCCTGGATGCCAGCTTCTCGATCCGCAATCTGTGCCTGGTGGACCGGGGGTGGATCTGGGCGACGGCCCATGTGCGCGGCGGTTCCGACAAGGGCTGGGGCTGGTTCCTGGACGGGCGAAAGGACAAGAAGGTCAATACCTTCACCGACTTCATCGCCTGCGCCGAGCATCTGTCGACTGCCGGCTACGGCCGGGCCGGAAACATGGTGGCCTACGGCGGATCGGCGGGCGGCATGCTGATGGGCGCGGTGGCCAACCTGGCGCCAGACCTCTGGGCCGGTATCATCGCGGCGGTGCCCTTTGTCGATGTGCTCAACACCATGAGCGACACCACCCTGCCCCTCACGCCGCCGGAATGGCCCGAGTGGGGCAACCCCCTGGAAGACGCCGATGCCTATGACACCATCGCCAGCTACAGCCCCTATGACCAGGTGGCCGCCAGGCCCTATCCCCCGATCCTGGCCACCGGCGGCCTCTCTGACCCTCGGGTGACCTATTGGGAGCCGCAGAAATGGGTGGCCAAGCTGCGGCAGTTTTCCACCTCAGCCTCGCCGATCCTGTTGAAGATCAATATGGAGGCCGGGCACGGCGGTGCCTCCGGGCGGTTTGATTTCCTGAAGGAAATTGCCCTGGACTATGCCTTCGCCATCTGGGCGGTGGAGAAGGGGTGGGAGGCACCATGATCGTCCGCGCCTCCACGTCCGCCGATGCTCCAGCCCTGGCAGCCATCTACGGTCATGACGTCCTGCATGGCTTTGGCACCTTTGAAGAGGTGGCGCCGTCCCCTGAGGAGATGGCCGCGCGACGGCTGGCCATCGTCGCGCGGGGGCTGCCGCATCTGGTAGCTGAGGAAGGCGGCGTGGTCTTGGGGTTTGCCTATGCCGGGCTGTTTCGGCCTCGGGCGGCCTATCGTTTCACGGTGGAGGACAGTGTCTACATCGCCGCTGAGGCCAAGGGTCGTGGGGTCGGCAAGGCCCTGCTGGGCCAGGTGTTGGC
>JANPAO010000209.1:0-2012 GCA_031429955.1 Phenylobacterium sp.
CGACCGAGGTCGAGCCCGAGGGAACGCAGATCACGATCTCGGGAGAGCGGAACATCGACTTCTTCCCGCCGTGAACCTTGCGGATGAAGTACTTGATCATCTCCTCGGCGACTTCAAAGTCGGCGATGACCCCATCGCGCATGGGGCGGATCGCTTCCATATGGCCCGGCGTGCGGCCCAGCATCTGCTTGGCCTCGATGCCCACAGCATGGACAATCTTGCGTCCACCCACGTTTCGCAACGCCACCACGGACGGCTCGTTCAGCACGATCCCCTTGCCCTTCATATAGATCAGGGTGTTGGCCGTGCCGAGATCGATGGCGATATCGTTGGAAATGGCGCCGAAGAAGGACGAGATCATGCAGAGGCCTGGAGGAAGGGAATGGTGACAGCCGGTCCGCGAAACCTTTGACCAGCCTCCAGGCGACCCGACGACTCAGGTCGCTCAGCACCAGCCATCGCTTGCAGAGCCCCCTGCGTGTGCCCTGCCAATGGGTTGATTTCAAGGCTTATTGATCCGCACGCCCAATCCAGGCGACATGGCTTCCTCCTGGACCTGCGATTGCACAGCACACACCATCCTCGCCGGCTGAAATCCTAGGGTGTAGACGGCGGGAAACCCCACAGAAAACCGGCCCCTTGTCGCTTCAAGGTGACAGCCCTGAGCTTCGGTTCACCCTACAAGACAGGCCCATCTCAACCCCCGGAGGGAGGACGTTCAAATGTCGCGTCAAGCCGTCCTCGGCATCGAAGGCGCCCGGTTCGAGTACGGTGCTAACCGGGTTTTCGACGGCATCTCTCTGCAGTTGGACGCCGCCCGCACCGCGTTGGTTGGAGAAAACGGGGCCGGAAAATCTACCCTTCTCAAATGTTTATTGGGAGAACTTGAGCTTGATGAAGGCCAGATCATCAAGTCTCGGGGCCTAAAGATCGGCTATGTGCCGCAGGATGTTCCAGACGGTCTGGGTGCCGAGAGCCTGCGCGAGGTGCTGGAAGGTGCCCTGCCCCTGACCGACGGCAGCGAGGACTGGAAGGTCGACGTCCTGCTCGATGAGATCGGGATCAGCTACGAGTTCGCCCAGCAAACCTTCGGGTCCCTGAGCGGTGGGTGGCAACGCCTGATGTTGATCGCCGCCGCCGCCAAGCTGGCCGAGCCGGACCTCCTGATCCTGGACGAACCCACCAATCACCTGGACCTCTCCAACATCAACACCCTGGAGCGGTGGCTGGCCGACGACGACCGCCTGCCCATGCTGATCGTCAGTCACGACCGGGAGTTTCTCGAGCGGGTGACCACTCGAACTATCTTTCTGCGGTCCGACGGGGCCCATAGCTTCAGCGTTCCCTTCAGTCGGGCCCGCGAACAACTACTGCACCGCGATGCCGCAGATGCCGTGCGGCGCCAGCTGGAAGGCAAGGAGATCGAGCGGCTGGAGAAGATGGCCGCCCGCTACCGTGTCTGGGGGGTCAAGAACGACAAGTTCCACAAGCGCGCCAAGGCCACCGAAAAGCGGATCGACCGGATCGAGACCGAGCGAACCGACTCCTACACCGCCCGCGAGCGTCGCCTAGAACTGCATGACGGCGAGATCGACGCCAAGATCGCCCTGCGGATTGCCAGCCATGCGGTGACGATCCCGGACGGCAGTCGCAAACTGTTTGCCATCGATCGCCTGAACGTGGCTGTCGGCGACCGCATCGCCATCCTCGGCGTCAACGGAGCCGGCAAGTCGATGTTGCTGAATGCTCTGGCACGAGCCTATGACCCTGATCAGGAACACTATGATGGCCAGGCGGCGATCCGTTTCAATCCCCAGACCCGCCTGGTCTATTTCGATCAGAAGATGGCCGACCTGCCGCTAAGGACCAGCCTGCTGGACTATCTGACCGCCGTCGACGGGGCGACCATCAAGGACGCCAACGCTCTGCTGGCCAAGGCGGGCTTCCCCTATCACCGCATCAAGGGTCCGATCGCCGACCTCAGCCACGGGGAACGGGCGCGCCTGACCTTC
>JANPAO010000210.1:0-4723 GCA_031429955.1 Phenylobacterium sp.
GACCGTTTGGCCCGAGGTCACTGCGGCCGCGGCAAAGGCCGGAAAGGCGGATGAGTCTGCGTTCAGGACAGCGGTGCCGCCCCGAGGCAGCAGAGCCTGGAACAGGCGCAGCTTGGCTGCCTGATAGCTGGCCATGGTGCCGTGATAGTCCAGGTGATCCTGGGTCAGGTTCAGGAATCCGGCGGCGGCGACCTGCGCCCCGTCCAGGCGCCGCTGATCAATGCCGTGCGAGGAGGCTTCCAAGGCCAGGTGGGTCACGTTCAGGGCCACCAGTTGGCTCATCAGCTCGGCGACGTCGGCCGCGTCAGGGGTGGTGAGGCCCGGCGGGGTCAATTGCGCGGCAAAGCCACCCGGTCCCGTCGCGGTTACGCCCAGCGTACCCATGCTGGCCGCGCGATGGCCGCAGGCATTGAAGATCTGGCGGCAGAAGACCGCCACCGAGGTCTTGCCATTGGTACCCGTCACCGCCACCACCCTCGCAGGTTGGGCCTGCCAGAAGGCGGCCGCCGCCAGGGCATAGGCGCGACGGGGATCAGGCGTCACCACCGTGGGAACCTCGGGCACCTCCTCAGTGGCGATTACCGCAGCGGCTCCTGCGGCCAGGGCGCTGGGCACGAAGGCCAGGCCATCGGTCTGCGATCCCGGCAGGGCAGCAAACAGATAGCCAGGCCCCACCTTGCGGCTGTCGGCGGTGACCCCCTCGATCATCGGGTCGACCGCCAGGTCGCGGGCCACCAGTTGTGACAGCCGCCTACCCATCAGTGTTCGCTCTCGAGCGGAATGGCTGCGGCTTCCGGTGTTGTGGCCACCAGATCAGGCCTGCGTGCCACCCCGAGGAAGGGGGCGACCCGGTCAATCACCCGGCCCACCGGCGGCGCGGCCGTCCAGCCCCCGGTGGCAAAGCCGAAGGTCTCCGGCGTGCCCTTTGGCTCGTCCATCAGGATCAGCACGAAATAGCGATCGGCCTCCAGCGGCCCGTCGGTGGGGAACACGGCTGCAAAGGACGAGACCAGGATGTTGTTGGAATAGCGCCCGCCGATGACCTTGTTGGCCGATCCGGTCTTGCCGCCCACCCGCAGACCCGGCGCATTGGCCTTGCCGCCGGTGCCGCGCACCACATTGACCCGCATCAGATCCAACATGGCGCGGGAGGTCTCCTCCGACACCGCCCGGGTGCCTTCGGGCCTCGTGCCCGGCTTCATGGGCTTGATGGTCAGGGGCACAAAGGTTCCGCCGTTCAAGATCGCCCCCATGCCCGCCGCCACCGCCAGGGGGGAGACCGAGATGGCATGGCCAAAGGAGGTGGAGGCGACGTCGTTCTCGTTCCAGTTCCGGGGCGTGATGGGCCGGGCGCTCTCTGACAGTTCCACCGGCGCGGCGCGGGTCAGGCCGAAAGCCTTGAAGTATTTCTGCACGGTGGGTGCCCCGGCCTGCAGGGCCAGCTTGGTGGTGCCGATGTTGGAGGAGTGGATGAAGATATCGGCCACCGACATGATTTTGTTCTCGGCGTGGTAGTCGTGGATCACCTGGTTGCCGATCTTCACCGGCTGGCGGGCGTCGAAGGTGGAGGCCAAGGTCGCGGTTCCGGAGTCCAGCCCCATGGCCACAGTGAAGACCTTGAAGGTCGAGCCCATTTCATAGACCGAGGCGGCCGCGTGGTTGATCAGTTGTTCGGGCGTCGCCCGGCCCGACAGGTTGGGGTCGAAGGTGGGATAGCTGGCGATGGCCAGGATCTCGCCGGTGTGGACGTTGGTGATGATGCCCACGGCATCCTTGGCCTGGTGCGCCGCAGCGGCCTTGAAGAGTTCGTCCTCCAGGGCGGCCTGCACCCGCAAGTCGATGGAGAGCGCGGTCGACTGGTGGGTAGCGACACCGCTGCGGATATCGCCGTTGAGGGCAAGCTCCGCGCCGGACAGGCCATTCCCACCCGTGTCGGCAAACCCGATGAGATGGGCTGCGGTGGTGCCCAGGGGATAGAGCCGGTGCTGTTCGGGTTCGAAGGTCACGCCGGGCAGCCCCAGCTCGTGGATGCGGTTGCGGACCTCCGGTGTCAGTCCCCCCAAAAGAAAACTGCGGCGCTCGCCCTTGAGCGCCCGCTCCAGCCGGCTGGCCTCCACGCCCGGCAGGGCGGCCCGCAGGGCAGTACGAATTTCGCCGGCATCCCAGATCTCTCGAGGATCGATGTAGAGACCATAGTGCAGCAGGTCGGCCGCCAGCATGGCCCCATTGCGATCGGTGATATCGGCGCGAGCCGCCCCGATGGGCCCAGCCGACTCTCCGCCGGCACCGGCATTGGAAAACAGAGCCATGCGGGTGGCCCCGATCCCAAGCGCCACAAATCCCAAGGCGAACAGGGCCCCGACAAACAGAATACGAATTCGCGTGTCGTCCTCGGCCTTGCCTGCGGCCTTGGCGCGCTCGAAGGCGTGCTCCAGACCCCAAAGCTTGGCCTTCAGCCAAACCCAGCCAGGTGCCGCGAGGTTTGGCTGGATCAGGCTCACGAGGCCGGCTCCTTGCGGGCAATCTGGGCCAGGGCCTCAGGCGTGACCTCGCGCTTGGCCGAGATCGGTGCCAGGCCGAGATACCCGGTGGACAGCCCCGAGATTCTGGAGGGTTGCTCGAGGTGGCTGACCTCGGCCTTCAGCAGGCGGATGCGGTCATGTTCGTCAGCGATCTGCTTTTCGACATGGGCGATCTCCGCCCGCTCGCGCCCGGCGATGGTCTTGGCCAGATAGACCGACATCACCAGGGCCATCAGCAGGGCCATCGCCACCAGGTCCACCAGGCGAAATCCCCGGACGCGGCGATCCAGCAGGCTCATGCCGCCTCCCTCCAGACTGGGGCCGCGGTGCGAACGCCAGCCCGCAGTTTGGCCGAGCGGGCCCGCGGATTGTTCGCCACCTCAGTATCGCTGGGCGGGTGGGCGCCCTTGAAGATCAGATCAAAACTCGGCGGCGCACCCTGCTGGGTCGGTGGCAGATGCCGCGACCCTGACGGCGTCTGGCCGGCGCGTGGCGTGAAGAAGGACTTCACAATGCGGTCCTCCAGGGAATGGAAGGTCACGACCGCCAGACGACCACCGGGTTTCAGAACCCGCTCGGCGGCCACCAGGCCCGCCTCCAGTTCGGCCAGCTCGTCATTGACCGCGATCCGCAGCCCTTGGAAGGTTCGGGTGGCGGGATGGACCTTGGCCCCGCGCCGCCCGCCCAGCACCCGCTCCACAAAGTCGGCAAATTCCAGGGTGCGGGCAAAGGGCTGCTCTTCGCGGCGACGGGCGATGGCACCGGCGATCCGCCTGGCCTTCTTCTCCTCGCCATAGACCCAGAAGATCCGGGACAGTTCGGCGGGCTCGGCGGTGTTGATCAGGTCAGCGGCCGTCGGCCCCTCGGCACCCATCCGCATGTCCAAGGGACCATCGCGCATGAAGGAAAAGCCGCGCTCGGCCTCGTCCAACTGCATGGAGGACACCCCCAGATCCAGAGCCACGCCCTCAACCGAAGCGGCCCCAAGCTGGTCGTCCATCTGGGAGAAGCAGGCCTCCACCAGTTGGAAGCGATCCCCAAGCCCATCGGCAAAGCGGCGCGCGGTAGGATCGCGATCAAAGGCAATGACCTGGGCTCCGGTCGCCAACAGCGCCCGCGAGTAACCTCCAGCCCCGAAGGTGCCGTCCACGATCCTCTGGCCGGGTCCTGGGGAGAGGGCCGCGATAACCTCGGCCATCAGAACCGGGACATGGGGATCGCTCATGCGCCCAGACCCGCACGGGCGGCGCGCTGGGCACCGCGAAGCTGGGCCAAGCCCTCGCGGGCGATCTCACGCTGGGCGGCGCGGTGAGCCTGGAACGCCTCGCGCTCCCAGATCTGAAACCGGTCTCCCAGGCCCACGACCACAACCCAGTCGCTGAGGCCGAACATGTCGCACAGGCCTTCGGGCAGGGTCACACGACCGGCAGTGTCAAAGCTCATCCTTGCCAGCCCACCCAGGACAGAGGTCTCGAGGGCCGAGCGCAGGGGGTCGCCGAAGTCCATCTCATCGATCACGCCGAGGTAGCGATCCAGCAGGGCCTTGCCGCCGCCCTCGATGCAGTCGGCCTCAATGGAGGGAAAGCAGATGATTCCATCAAAGGGGCCAGAGGCCAGGGCGCGGAAATCCTGCGGCACAACAATGCGCCGCTTGGCGTCCAGCTGCTTCTCGAACGTCGAGACGAACATCCCGCCGTGCCCCAGTTTCCCGCCCAGATCGGGCCAAGCCCCGTCCGCCTGAGAGGCCCCGCTTCAGAGGGGCTTACAGCAGAAGCGAACAAGAACTGGGTTAACACGGGCTAAACTGGGCTTCAATGCCTCTGAATGCCTATTTGTTGTCAATTCAACGGCGGCAGAGCACAATAGAGTTAACGCCCGTCAACAATACACAGAACATACACAGAACTTTGTCAGGAAAACGCGATCCGAGCCCGGATTGTGGATAGGGGGAGCCGGCGAGATTCTGCGGGATGCACACACGCTCGTCACCGAACTCCACGCGGGAGATCGACGACATGAAATTGTAAATACGGGAGAAGGAGGCGCTTTCCCTTCTCCCCCTGCGGGAGAAGGTGGCCCTGCGGAGCAGGGTCGGATGAGGGGTCGAAAGTCCTGTCGGTTCCTGGCGTCAGAAAGCCCTTCATCGAGGTCAGCGCGACCCCTCAACCGTCAGCTTCGCTGCCACCTTCTCCCGCAAGGGG
>JANPAO010000211.1:0-4884 GCA_031429955.1 Phenylobacterium sp.
GGCTCGACCAACTCTAGGCGGCGGCCCCATCGTATTCGAGATAGCCGTCCTCGACCGCCGGGATGATCTCCACCACGTCGAAATAGGGCAGGCCCAGGAAGGCTGTGTCGCGCAGGGCGTCGATCAGGAAGTA
This sequence comes from Phenylobacterium sp., assembly GCA_031429955.1. Classification (GTDB taxonomy): domain Bacteria; phylum Pseudomonadota; class Alphaproteobacteria; order Caulobacterales; family Caulobacteraceae; genus Phenylobacterium. The sequence goes on from JANPAO010000211.1 coordinate 134, forward strand.
GTAGGCGCGGATGTCGTGGGTCTCAAACATCGCCACATCGGTGGCGCGGCCGCTGAAGGCCTCGGCGTCGAAGAACCGCAGGTTCACTGCAGGATAGCGTCCGAAGATCGGTTTGACCGTGGCCTCTATGTAGTCGAGGCGGGCCTGGCGGGTCAGGGCCAGCCAGGCCGGCGCGCTGCGCAGCAGCATGAAGAAGGTCAGTTTAGGGGCGTCGCTCATGGTGGGCTCCTTGTCTTGCGCGATAGCCTAAGTACTATGTGAGCAATACCTCACATTGACTGCTCGCCTTCCATGACCGCCATCGCGCCCCGCAAACCACCACGCCAGAACAGGTCCCAGCAGACGGTCACCGACATTCTGGAGGCTGCGGCTCACATTCTGGAGGACCGGGGCTTGGCCAAGTTCAATACCAATGCCGTCGCCGAGCGGGCCGGGGTCAGTATCGGCTCGATCTATCAGTACTTTCCCGGCAAGGACGCGGTGATGGTGGCCCTGGTGCGGCGGGAGGCCTTACGGTTCGAGCGCGACCTGGAGGTGGCCTTGGCCGGTGCCGAGTCCCTGCCGCTCGAGGCGGCCCTGACCCGGCTGGTCCGGGCGGCGGTGGACCATCAGTCAGCACAGCCAAACCTGGCGCGGATCCTCGACATCGAGGAGCGTCGGTTGGGGATCGGGACGGAGGTGGAGGCCACCACCCAGGGCACGGCGGCGCGGCTTGCAGCCTTCCTCGATCAAAGGGGCGTCACCGATCCCGCCATCGCCGCCCTGGACCTTGCCAACATGGCGCGCGGCATGATCGACGGCGCGCTGGATGCCGACCCCGCCGACCTGACCCGACGGATCGTCCGGGCCGCCCTAGGCTACCTGACGCTGGGCAGCCAGGCGGCTGGCGGTCCATAGGCCGGCCAGGGCCACAGGCAGGACAGCGACAAAGACCCAGAGGCCCGCGGCCCGCGCGGTCTCGTCGGTCAGGCCCTGGGAGAAACCCACCAGGTTGGCGACGGCCCCCGCCAGGGCCGCACCCACTGCCGAGCCGATGAGGCGGACAGTGGTCATGGCGGCGGCTCCAATTGCCCGCTCGTCATCCGGCAGGGCCGCCAGGATCGCCTGGCTCATAAAGGCCCAGGCCAGGCCAAAGCCCGCCCCCAGGGCGGCCCCTGCCAGGACCGCGCCGGGGATCGAGCCGCTGGGGAAAACCAGGGCACTGGCGGCCACACCCACGGTGGCCAGGGCGGCTCCGGCCAGGATCATGCGGCCGGGCCAGCGCCCGGTGAGATGGGCGACGGCCAGACCCGCAAGGGTCCAGGCCGCCGCCTCTCCCGCGATCACATAGCCGGCGGTCAGGGCAGACAAACCGGCGAGCTGTTGCAGGATCGCAGGACCATAGATGGCAAAGCCCATGGAGGCGGTGGTGAGCAGGAACATGCTGGCATAGCCAGAACCTGGAATGGTGCGCAGGTCGCCAGAGCCCCGGGGCAGCAGCCGCACCTTGGAGCGGCCATCAACCCAGACCGTAGCCACCAGCAGCCCGACGCCGGTCAGGGTCAGGCCCGCCGAGGCGAGGAAGCTACCGGCCAGATCGGCCCCGCCGATGGCCAGGACCCCGGTGGCGATCAGGGCCAGCTGACGCCAGGCGACGCCTTGACCGGCCTCCCCGTCTTCGCCCTTGGGCAGCATCAGATAGGCCGCCACCGCGACGCCCACCGCCTGAAACCCAAAGAGCCAGAAGACCCAGCGCCAGGCCCCGGCATCGGCAAAGACCCCACCGATCATCGGCCCCACAAGGCTGGCTATGCCCCAGACGGCGGTGATGGCGGCATAGACCCGGGGCAAGAGGCGATTGGGGAACAGCAGGCCGATGGCCACGGAACAGAAGCCGGTCACCCAGCCGCCGCCGATCCCCTGCAGCAGACGGCCCACCAGGAAGCTGGCAATGTCGGGGCCTGCCGCGCTGAGGGCGCATCCGACGGCATAGACCAGGGCCGCAGCGACGGTGGCCCGGCGCAGGCCAAAGCGGCGGGCCAGCAGTCCTGAACTGGCCCCGGCCATCACCGATCCCAACAGATAGCCGGCCGTGGCCCAGCCGAAATAGGCGTAGCCGCCGAGGTCGGCACCGACGCTGGGCATGATGGTGGCGGTGACCAGACTGTCGGCGGCCCCGATCCAGACCCCCAGGCAGATCAGGACAAAGCGCGGCAGGCGGCCCTCGCCGAGCACATCGGCCCAACTGCCGTCGGCGCGGGGGACGGGTTTCATTTCGACACTCTGCACGGGGTTTCGCGATAGGGGTAGACGGGGGGGAGATATTTTGCAATCATTTGATTGTCAAATGCGAACCCTAGCCGAAGACCTATTGCTGGAGATCAAGACCCGGGGGCCTCGCCAGGCCCAGGACCTCGCCGCGCGAGCGGGCGTCAGTCGGCAGGCCGTGCGACAGGCCTTGGAGAAATTGGTGACCGAGGGGCTGGTGGGGCACAGCACAGCGCCTGCCGGCGTCGGCCGGCCGCGCCAGACCTGGTCCCTCACAGACAAGGGCCACAGCCGGTTCCCCGACACCCATGCCCAGATGACCGTGGAACTGATCGAGGCGGTGCGCGCCGAGTTCGGAGCCGAAGGGCTGGACCGCCTGGTGACCCGGCGCGAGCAGGCCATCGCCGAGGGCTATCGGGTCACCGTTGGGGATGGCGACCTTGAGAACCGTCTCGACCGCCTGACCGCCCTGCGAGAGGCCGAGGGCTATATGGCGGCCTGGTCGCGACAGGAGGATGGGTCCTACCTGCTGGTGGAGAACCACTGCCCGATCTGCGCCGCCGCCACCGTCTGCCAGGGCTTTTGCCGCTCGGAGCTGGCGCTGTTTGACATGCTGCTGGCCCCGGCTCGGGTCGCGCGAATCGAGCATATCCTGGCCGGCGCGCGGCGCTGCGCCTATCGGGTCACGGTGGAATAGGTCCTGCCCAGCAGCGGGATCTGAACAGGGGCCTTGGCCTACTTCGCCTGGGTCGCGCCGGGCAGCTTGAAGTCCGGGGACCAGTGGGTGGCGGTGCCAGCGGTGACATACCAGGTGATCACCAGGGCGCAGATCAGGGCACCCGGCACATAGGAATTGGTCCGCCGATAGGTGAAGGCCGCGATCACCCCCACCATGGCCAGCAGGGGCACGAACTGGATGGCGATGATAGTGTTGAGGGCCGCGGCGGGAACCGCCAGGACCCCGGTGGCGAACAGGCTGGCATACTGAATGCCCAGCAGCAGGACAAAGCCAAGGCACATGGCCAGGGCGCTGGTGAGATAGGCCCGCCCCGCCCCCTCCCCGGCTATGGCCAGGCGGCCATGCAGAGCCCGCAGGGAGATCAGGAAGAAGCCCGTCCACAGGGGCAGATAGGCCAAGGCGTAGATAGCCTGGGCCGGGTCCAGCAACCGCAGCCCCAGAACCCAGAAGCGGTAGTCCACCTGGAACACCGTCGCCACCGCCATCAGCGAAAGATAGCCGACGCCCACCGTCACCACCGCAATGACCACCCCGCGCATTAGGTCATGGCGAAAAGCTGGTTTCGGCCCCCTTAGCACCAGACCCAGCAGCAGGGTCAGCACGGCGTTCAGCAGAGCCCAGACCAGCAGTTGGTTGGTGATGAACTGGGGAAACAGCTTCATGGGGACGAACAGGTTCCCCAGCTCCATGAAGGTGAAGAAGGTCGCCGCCGGAACCACTGCCGTCAGCATTGCGCCCAGCCACCAGGGCCCGTCGCGCTGGGTTCCCACCGGCTGGGCGGAGTGGGCAAGGCCCGCAAACACTGGGGTCGCCAGCAGGACCTGGAAGGTGCCCAGCAGGAGCAGGACAAAGCCCAGGAAGCCAAGGCCGGTGCCGACCTCCTTCCAGATCCAGATCTGGTCGCCGGGCGGCAGGGGCTGGGCTGCGCCGGAAAGCTGACCCTGGAACCAGCCCACCACCGGTGCCACCCCGGCCACCGAGAAGTGCTCCCACGGATGGGTGATGGCTGGAACCTCCAGCATGCGGGCCGTGCCCGCAGCCGGATCGCCATAGACCCTGCCCTCCACCACCGGGCTGGTGGTGCCAAACATCGCCTGCAGCGCCTTGGAGGTGGGAACCTCCGACCCTCGGGCCACCTGCCACATCAGGGGTGCGAACTCGTCAAAGGCACCAAACACTACCGCGAGATTGCGCAAGGGGGCCTTGGCCTCGGCCCCGAACACCTTGCCGATGGCCGGCGTCGAGCCCACCAGAGCCACGGCCCTGTAGCCGCCGGGATAGGCTGCGGCGGCCGCCACCACCGGCCCACCCCCCAGGCTGTGACCCTCCAGGCCGATATTGGCGGCGTCGACGAAGGGCAGGCCCCTCAGATAGGCCAGGGCCGCAGGACCCCCGAACCCCTGGCTGCCCACCGCCCCGCCCGAGCCGCCGTGACCGGTCATATCCATGGCCAGCACCACAAAGCCCCGTCGCGACAACTCGATGGCAAAGGCGCTCTGCATCTGGGCGGTGTTGATATAGCCGTGGCTGGCCAGGACGGCGGGCGCGGGATGGGCCGAAGTGGCCCGCTCGGGTCTGTAGAGCCAGCCGCTCATCACCACGCCGGCAACCCCAGGAAGCGCGCCGACTAAGCTGGTCACAACACCCAAGGGCCGCACCGTAACCTCCGGCATGCCCCCAATGCGGTCCACAATCCAGGCAACGCGGCGGCCACCCGATTCCAACAGCAACGCGGGGCACTGGGCCTCCGGTTCGGCTCCGGCAT
>JANPAO010000212.1:0-2777 GCA_031429955.1 Phenylobacterium sp.
AATCCTCGGTCCCGCTGTTCCATGGCCGCGTGGGTGCCAAGCGTCAGATTCTATCCACTAGGTGACGCCACGACAGACTTGCAGGCCGCCGCGATGCGACGACTATGGCGGCTCTAAACCCACAAGGACACCCGCTGATGCGCGCACTGGAAGTCACCGCACCCTGGGGCCCTGACCAGATCAAGGTGGTGACCCGGGCGGCACCCGAGCCTGGTCCCGGTCAGGTGCGGGTGCGCATGAAGGCGGTGTCGCTGAACTATCGCGACCTGCTGATGATCAACGGTTCCTACAGTCGCGGCTCGGGCCAGGCCGGGGTGATCACGCCCTTTTCCGACGGCTGCGGCGTGGTGGAGGCCATCGGGGCCGGCGTCAGCCGGGTGGCCGTGGGGGATCGGGTCGCCACCCTGTTCTTCCAGAACTGGTCCTCCGGCCGTCCGACCCTGGAGAAGCTGTCCTCGTCGCTGGGCTTTCCGATACCTGGGGCCGGCTCAGAACTGCAGGTGTTCAGCCAGGAGGGGGTCTCCAAGGTTCCGGCCTATCTGAGCGATCATCAGGTGGCGACCTTGCCCTGTGCGGCCCTGACCGCCTGGCGTGGCCTGTTCGAAGATGCCCGCCTGCAACCCGGAGATACCGTGGTGTTGCAGGGCACAGGGGGTGTCTCGATCTTTGGTCTGCAGTTTGCCCATGCGGCGGGCTACCGGACCCTGATCACCTCCTCGTCGGACGAGAAGCTGGCGCGCGCCAAGGCCCTCGGGGCCGATCATCTGCACAATTACAAGACCGATCCCAACTGGGCCAAGGCCGTGCGGGAGGCGACCGGCGGGGTGGGGGCTGACTTCATCATGGAGGTGGGGGGCGCTGGCACCATCCAGCAGAGTCTCAGGGCCGTTCGCATTGGCGGGCACATCGCCATCATCGGGGTGGTGGCCGGGGCCGGCGACGGGGTGAACCCTGGGTCGCTGATCGGCAATTCCGCGCGCCTTCAGGGTCTGTCAGTGGGATCGCGGGAGATGTTCGAGGCCATGTGCCGGGCCTTGGAACTGCACCAGATTCAACCCATCGTCGACAAGGTGTTGCCGTTCACCGAAGCTGGGTCGGCTTTTGCGGCCATGGCGGCCGGCGAGCACTTCGGCAAGATCGTCCTCGAGTTCTAAGGAGCAACACCATGCGCACCAAGGGAATCAACCACCTGGCCCTGGTCTGCCGGGACATGGGTCAGACCGTGACCTTCTATCGCGACGTGCTGGGCATGCCGCTGATCAAGACCATCGCCCTGGCGGACGGCGGCCAGCACTTCTTCTTCGACTGTGGAGGCGGGGCCAGCGTGGCCTTCTTCTGGTGGCCGGAGGTGCCAGCAGCAGCCCCCGGCGTCGCCTCCGTCGCCAGGTTTCCCAGCGACGCCAAGACCGCCATCGGGTCCATGAACCATGTGGCCTTCGACATGGAGGCGGACGACCTTCAGGACAGTATCAAGCGGTTGCAGGCGGCCGGGGTGGAGGTGTTCCCCATGGTCATCAACCACGATGACAGCACAGCCGGGATCGCCGCAGAGCTGCATCCGGGGGTCTTTGTCCGCTCGGTCTATTTCACTGATCCCAATGGCATCATGTTGGAGTTCGCGGCCTGGACGAAGGGGTTTGGCCCCAGTGATGTGGCCCACGCACCGGCCGGCGTGGCGGTGGAAGTCTGATGCCCCGCCTGCGCCAGGTCCCGCGCGCCGAGGCCACGTCGGAGATGGTCATCAAGACCTATGACCTGTTGTTTGGTGACCGTGATCCGGTGGCCGAACCGGGCACCGCCACGGGCACGCCCGGCGACTGGTGGACGGTGTTTGCCAACAGCCCTGACATCCTGGAGCACGCCAATCGCGGCTTTGCGCTCTATCGCAACCCCAAGCGCAAGCTGGACCCGGTGCTGCGCGAGCTGGCCCAGACCCGGGCCGGCTGGGCGCGGGGCAGTCAGTTTGTGTTCTCCCAGCACTGCAAGTCCTTGCGGGGCCTGGGGGTCTCCGAGGGGCGGATCGCGGCCATTCCCAACTGGCAGGTGGCCGATTGCTATGATGCTCATGAGCGGGCGGTGCTGGCCTATGCCGATTGCCTAGTCCTACAGGGCGGGCGAACGCCAGAGCCGGTGTTTGCGGCCCTTCGGAGTTTCCTGGACGACGAGCAGATCCTGGAACTGACCTACATCACCTGTCTCTACGACATGCATGCGGTGATGAGCCGCGCCCTGAAGACCGAGTTCGACGACCGCGACGATCCCATCGTCGAGGTTGCGCCGCCGGAGGGATTCAGTGCCCTGGACTTCCTGGATACGGGACGGCAAGGGACCTAGTGGATAGAACTTGACGTTGGCCTCCCATCGGGGGCGGCCTCCCAAGGGTCTGCTTGCGGGCCTGGAGCGGGTGACCGGGTTGTCGGTCGCTGCGTCGGTACCGGTCGGCCTACTCGCCTGCGGCCTGCTGGTGATCAACAACCTGCGCGACATCCCGACCGACACCGTTGCCGGCAAGAAGACCTTGGCGGTGCGACTCGGCGACGCCCGCACCCGTCGCCTCTACATGGTGATGATGCTCGGTGCCGCCGCAGTCATCGTCGTGATCTCCTTTGCCGATCGGCGAGTCGCCGTGATTGTGTCCGCGGTGCTGCTCGTGGCGCTGGCCCGGATCCCGATTCAATTGGTGCGACGGGGTGCGACGGGGCGCGATCTGATCCCCGTTCTGGGAGCCACCGGCCGAACTCAACTTGTCGGCGGAGTCATGTTCGCCGCGATGCTCG
>JANPAO010000213.1:0-2222 GCA_031429955.1 Phenylobacterium sp.
GTTCCTTTTGGCGGGCGCTGAGGCGGGTCGGGGTCTCGACGAACAGTTCGACGATCAGGTCGCCGCGCTCGCGGGAGCGCAGGGACGGCATGCCGCGGCCCTTCAGGCGCACGGTGCGCCCGGTCTGGGAGCCCTCGGGCACCTTGACCTCGATCTTGCAGGCCCCGTCGCAGTTCTCGCCGCCCATCAGGCAGGGGGCCTCGATGGCCCCGCCGAGGGCAGCCACCGTCATGGGCACCGGCACGGTGCAGAGCAGGTCGAGGTCTTCGCGTTCAAACAGTTCGTGGGGTTTGACCGAGAGGAAGATGTAGAGATCGCCGCGTGGGCCACCTCGGGCCCCGGCGTCACCCTCGCCGGCCAGCCGGATACGGGCTCCGTCATCGACCCCGGCCGGGATCCGGACCTGGAGGGTGCGTTCCTTGCGCACCTGACCGTGACCCCGACAGGAGGTGCAGGGGTCAAGAATGGTCTGGCCCGAGCCACCGCAGCGGGGGCAGGCGCGCTCGACCGAGAAGAAGCCTTGGCTGGCGCGAACCCGACCGGCCCCACCGCAGCCACCGCAAACCGTGGGACTGGTGCCGGGCTTGGCGCCCGAGCCGTCGCAGGTGTCGCAGTGGACCGACGCCGGCACCACGATCTCCACCTCAGAGCCGGCATAGGCCTGCTCCAGGGTGATCTCGAGATCATAGCGCAGGTCCTGGCCCCGCGCCGGACCGCCACGCTGTCGGCGACCGCCGAACATGTCGCCAAACACATCGCCGAACACATCATTGAAGATGTCATTGACGTCGTGGAAGGCCCCGCCGCCCTGACCACCGCCGCCACCATTGACTCCGGCATGGCCAAACTGGTCATAGCGGGCCCGTTTCTGGGGGTCCGACAGGATCGAATAGGCCTCGTTGATTTCCTTGAAGCGGCCCTCGGCCTCCTCGCAACCGCCATTGCGGTCAGGATGATGCTCCATGGCCAGCTTGCGGTAGGACGCCTTGAGGGCCGCGTCGTCGCAGCCCCGCGCCACGGCCAGGATTTCGTAATAGTCCCGCATCAAATCATCAGGCGTTCAAATTGAGCTTAAATGGAAGGTGGGATCACCCTGCCCCGGCTGCAAGCCATAAGCCAGCCGAACCGGGCAGGGGATCATCGGATCCGACCGGCGACCCCACGGAGGCTCCGCGCAAGGCGGGGTCTCCGTGGGGGCTGGTTTAGGCGGACTTCTTGGTGTCGTCGTCGCTGACTTCCTCGAACTCGGCATCGACCACGTCGTCGCCGCCGGAGGTCTCGTCAGGTTGATCGTCACCGCTGCCCTGCTGGGCGGCATACATGGCCTCGCCAAGCTTCATGGAGGCCTGGATCAGGGTCTGGGTCTTGGCCGAGATCGCCTCGGCGTCCTCGCCCTCGATGGCGGACTTGACGTCGGTCAGGGCCGTTTCGATGGCTTCCTTCTCAGGGCCACCGATCTTGTCGCCGTGTTCGGCCATGGCCTTTTCGGTGGAGTGAATCACCGCCTCAGCCTGGTTCTTGGCCTCAACGATGGCCTTGCGCTTCTCGTCCTCGGCCTTGTTGCTTTCGGCTTCGCGGACCATCTTCTCGATATCAGCGTCCGAGAGCCCGCCATTGGCCTGGATGCGGATCGACTGCTCCTTGGCCGTGGCCTTGTCGCGGGCCGAGACATTGACGATGCCGTTGGCGTCGATGTCAAAGGTGACCTCGACCTGGGGCACGCCACGCGGGGCCGGCGGGATCCCCACCAGGTCAAACTGACCCAGCATCTTGTTGTCGTGCGCCATGGGCCGCTCGCCCTGGAACACCCGGATGGTCACCGCCGACTGATTGTCGTCGGCGGTGGAGAAGGTCTGGGAACGCTTGGTGGGGATGGTGGTGTTGCGCTCGATCAGCGGGGTGAACACCCCGCCCAGGGTCTCGATCCCCAGGGTCAGGGGCGTAACATCCAGCAGCAGGACGTCCTTGACGTCGCCCTGCAGGACCCCGGCCTGGACCGCAGCCCCCAGGGCCACGACCTCGTCGGGGTTCACCCCCTGGTGTGGTTCGCGGCCGAAGAAGGCCTTCACCGTCTCGACGACCTTGGGCATGCGGGTCATGCCGCCCACCAGGATCACTTCGTCGATGTCGGACTTCTTCAGGCCGGCATCCTTCAGTGCCATCTCGCAGGGACCCACCGTCTTGGCGATCAGGTCCTCCACCAGGGCTTCCAGCTTGGCCCG
>JANPAO010000214.1:0-1877 GCA_031429955.1 Phenylobacterium sp.
CCCCCAGGGCCACGATGCAGAGCCTGGTGTCGGCCTGGACGCTGAACTCGGCCCGGGCTCGGCCCCCGGCGGTGGTGTCGCCCGACACCCCAGCCGGCCTGACACTCACCCGCCGCCCCAGCCGCGCCAGCTCGGCCTGCATACGGGCCGGGAAGGCGGCGGCGGCGGGCAGTCCCAGACCCGCCGTGATCGAGTCCCCCAGGATCGTCACCACCGGCACCTCTGCCGCCCGAGCCGGCAGAGGTGCCGCGAGGGCGGCAGCGGCGAGAAAGTCACGACGGCTCAGCATGGGGTGGGTGCCTCGGCTCCAAGTCCACCCTATGTAGGGGGTCGACACCCCGTCGCTCAATGGACCTTGGAGGGCGCTTGGCCCAGACGATCGAAACCGGTTTGCCGGTGGCCCTGGATGGGGTCGCCCTGAGTCTTCCCTCTGCTGCGGGTCCCGTCCAGATCCTGCGCGACATCAGCTTCCGGGTGGAGCCCGGCGAGCGGGTGGCGGTGACAGGGCCCTCGGGCTCTGGGAAATCATCGCTGATCTCCGTGGCGGCCGGGCTGGAACTGCCAACCCAGGGAACGGTGCGGCTGTTTGGCCAGGACCTGGGGGCGCTGGACGAAGATGGCCGTGCCCGGCTGCGGCGGGGTCGGGTGTCCCTGGTCTTCCAGTCCTTCCACCTGCTGCCCAACATGACGGCGGTGGAGAACATCGCAGCACCCCTGGAAATCGCGGGCCGCACGGATGCCGCGGAGCAGGCACGGACCTGGCTGGATCGCGTGGGCCTGGGCGCGCGGGGCGGGCACTATCCCCATCAGTTGTCCGGCGGAGAGCAGCAGCGGGTCGCCTTGGCCCGCGCCTTGGCACCCCAACCGGCCCTGCTGTTTGCCGACGAGCCCACGGGAAATCTGGACGCTGCCAATGCCGCCCTAGTTGCCGGCCTGATGTTTGATTTGGTGGCCGAGACGCGGGCCGCCCTAGTCCTGGTCACTCACGACAACGCCCTGGCCCTGCGCGCCGACCGCCAGGTGATCCTGCTGGACGGGCGGACGGTGGCTGGCGCATGATGCCGCTCTCCTGGAAGTTTGCCCTGCGCGAGCTGCGGGGCGGGGTGCGCGGCTTTCGGATATTTCTGGCCTGCCTGGCCCTGGGGGTGGGCGCCATCGCCGCCGCAGGCTCCACCGCCGAGGCCTTCCGTCAGGGCTTGGCCAGCCAGGCGCGGGACATCCTGGGGGGTGATCTGGCCGTCAGCCTCGATCAGCGCCGCTTCACGCCAACCGAGCGAGCCACCATCAACCGTGCAGGTCGCGCAGCCTTGGCGGTGAGCACGCGGGCCATGGCCGAAGCACCATCTGGTGAGCGGCGGCTGGTGGAACTGCGCGGTGTCGACGGGGCCTACCCCCTGGCCGGCGCGGTGGAGCTGAAGGGGGCAGCGTCCCTCGCTGAGGCGCTGTCGTGGCAAGATGGGGTGCCTGGCGCGGCGGTGGAACAGGACCTGCTGGACCGGCTGGGCTTGAGGTTGGGTGACCGATTCCTGGTGGGCAATACGACGATGGTAGCCGGTGCCGTGCTGCTGCAGGAACCCGATCGGTTGTCACGAGGCTTTGCCCTTGGGCCAAGGGTGCTGACGCGGCTGGAGGTGGTGGAACAGGGCGGATTCCTAGGACCTGGCCTGCCGTTCAGCGAAACCGCTAGGATCGCTCTGCCCACGGGAGAGCCCACGGCCAAGGCGTCCAAGGTTCTGCGCGCATCCCTGAAAGACGTCGAAGTCAGGATCCGAACCCGGGAGGAGGCCGCGCCCGGCGTCCGCCGGTTGATCGAGCAGTTGGAGTACTTCCTGGGTTTCATTGGCCTGGCCTCTCTGGTGGCGGGGGGCCTGGGGGTC
>JANPAO010000215.1:0-1599 GCA_031429955.1 Phenylobacterium sp.
CCCCCGTGGTCCTGACCGCGCAGGAGGTGGCCCTGGTCCGCAGCCTGGTGATCTATGAAGATCCCCACATCCTGGCGCTCAACAAGCCCGCCGGCCTCTCAAGCCAGGGCGGTCGGGGCCAGGTTCATACCCTCGATGAAATGCTCTGGGCCTTTGCCAAGCCAGGCAAGGCCAGGCCGCGCCTGATCCATCGGCTGGACCGCGATACCTCCGGCGTGATCCTGACGGCCAAGACCAAGCCCGCCGCAGGATTCCTTGGCAAGGCCATGATGGCCCGACGGTTTTCCAAGATCTACCGGGCCATCGTGACCCCCGGTGCGCCCGATCCCACCGGCGGAACCATCGAGGTTCCGCTGCGCCGGGACGAGGCGGGTCGTGAGGCCTATATGCGGGTCTGCGCCGCCGACCATCCCGGCGCCGAGACCGCCCTGACCCGCTACCGGACTGTGGATGTCAGCGACACCGCGGCGCTGCTGGAGCTGTCACCCGAAACCGGTCGTATGCACCAGCTTCGGGTCCACCTAGCGTCAATCGGTCGACCGATTGCTGGCGACGCGCGTTATGGCGGGGCCCTGGCGGTGGGTGGTCATCCGGTTCCCCGGCTGATGTTGCACGCCGGCGCCCTGTCCTTTCCCCATCCAGAGGGTGGCACCAAGCGCATCGAGGCCCCGGTGCCGCCGGACATGGCGCAGCTCTTGACGGTCCTCGCCTTGAGGCCGGGCGACTAAAGCGCGTTCCGAAAAGTGGGAACCGGTTTTCGGATCAAACGCGCGACAAAACAAAGACCAGCGCGTTCCGAAAAGTGGGAACCGGTTTTCGGATCAAACGCGCGACAAAACAAAGACCAGCGCGTTCCGAAAAGCGGGAACCGGTTTTCGGATCAAACGCGCGACAAAACTAAAGAACTAGAGCGGCGACGTGATTCCATCATTTCCGAGTCCGCTCTAGCGTCGCATAAGGGCGAATGGAAAAGGTGCTGCTTGTCGCTGCCGGAGGCGCTGTCGGTGCCGTGGCCCGCTATGGTCTGGGGGCCCAGGCCTTGCGAATGCTGGGTCCCGGCTGGCCCTATGGAACCTTCGCCGCCAACGCCCTGGGTGGCCTGCTGATGGGCGCGCTGGTGGGCTTCCTGGCCCATCGTAGCGGGTCCGATCCGGAGCGATTGCGCCTGTTGCTGGGGGTCGGCCTGCTGGGGGGCTTTACCACCTTCTCAGCCTTTTCCCTTGAGACCGCCCTGATGATCGAGCGTCGCAGCTATGGGGCCGCCGGGGCCTATGTCGCAGCCTCGGTCCTGGTCTCGGTCGCAGCCCTGTTCGCCGGCCTAATCCTGGCTCGCCGGGTGTTTTCGTGAAGGAGGTTCGGACCCTCTTCGTCGATCCGGGCGAGGACGGGGTGCGGCTGGACCGCTGGTTCAAGCGCCGCTGGCCACATCTCCACCACATCCAGATCCAGAAGCTGACCCGCTCGGGCCAAATCCGGGTCGATGGTGGCCGCGCCAAGCCCGACTCCCGGCTCGCGGCCGGATCGCAGATCCGCGTGCCGCCGCTGCCGGACCCACCGGAGCCCGGCGAGCGGGACAAGGGGATCGACGCGCGGGAGGCG
>JANPAO010000216.1:0-4479 GCA_031429955.1 Phenylobacterium sp.
CCGTAGCGGTCGAGGATCTGGGCCACATCGTGGGCGTGGGCACCCTCGACCGTGAAGGTCATGATGGCCCCCTTGCCCGGAGCTTCACCGATCACCTTGAGCCAGTTGGCACCGGCCAGGCCCTGGCGGACGCGGGCATAGAGGGCGGCCTCGTGGGTGGCGATGGCGGCGCGGTCCAGGCCCGACAGCCAGTCGATGGCTGCGCCCAGGCCGATGGCCTCCAGGATGGCCGGGGTGCCGGCCTCGAACCTGTGGGGCGGGTCGGCATAGGTGATGTGATCCAGGCTGACCGAGGCGATCATCTCCCCGCCCCCCTGATAGGGCGGCAGGGCGGCCAGTTGCTCGGCCTTGCCATAGAGGACGCCGATGCCGGTGGGGCCATAGAGCTTGTGGCCGGAGAAGACGTAGAAGTCGCAGTCCAGGGCCTTGACGTCCACGGCCAGGTGGACCGCCGACTGACAGCCGTCCAGCAGCACCAAGGCACCGGCGGCATGGGCGAGCGCGGTGATCTCGGCCACCGGGTTGATGGTGCCCAGGACATTTGACATGTGGCTGACCCCCACCACGCGGGTGCGATCGGTGAGCAGGGCCGGCAGGGCGTCCATGTCCAGGCGCCCGTCGTCGGTGACAGGCACGAACTTCAGCACCACCCCCAGCCGCTCGCGCAGGAAGTGCCAGGGCACGATGTTGGCGTGGTGCTCCATCTCCGTCAGCAGGATCTCATCGCCGGCCTGCAGGGACGTCCCCAGGCCCGCCGCCACCAGGTTGATGGCCTCGGTGGCGCCCTTGGTGAAGACGATTTCGTTCAGGTCGGCATGAATGAAGTCAGCGACACTTTGGCGGGCCTTTTCATAAGCTTCTGTCGTTTCATTGGCCAGGGTATGGAGGCCGCGATGGACGTTGGCGTAGGAGTACTCCATCGCGTGGACCATGGCCTCGATCACCGCACGGGGCTTCTGGGCCGAGGCGGCGCTGTCGAGATAGACCAGGGGCTTGCCGTTCACCTGGCGGGCCAGGATCGGGAACTGGGCGCGGATCACCTCGGCGTCGAAGGCCATGTTCAGGTCCTCAACCGGTCGGCGGCCCAGGCGCGGACCATCTCACGCGCCGCGTCGAACCCGATGCGGTCGGCCACGGTGCCAACAAAGGCTTCGATCAGGAGGGCACGGGCATCGGCCTCGGGCAGACCCCGCTGGCGCATATAGAACAGGGCCTCTTCGTCCAGGGCTCCGATGGTGTTGCCATGGGCGCACTGGACGTCATCGGCGAAGATCAGCAGCTCGGGCTTGGCGTCGATCTCGGCGCGGTCCGACAGGATCAGGCCGTTGTGGGCCATGCGGGCCTCGGTACGATCAGCCCCCTCCTCCACCACGATGCGACCCTGGAAGATGCCGCGCGACTGATGGCGCACCACGCCCTTGGTGAGTTGATCTGTGGTGCCGTCGAGCCCCTGGTGGCGGACCAACGTGGTCAGGTCGGCGTGACGCTTGTCGGCCAGCAGATAGAGGCCGTCGAGGCGCAGGCGGGCCCCGGCCCCTGGATGGGTGACCTCGGTCTCGATCCGCTGGCGCCGTGCGCCGTGGGTGACGACGGTCTGGCCATAGTCGGCACCGGGTGCCAGGGTGACCTGGGCCTGGCTGACATTGACCCCTTCGGCCCCGTCCTCGGCCAGCACGATCCGCTCGACGGCGGCACCGGCCTCCAGGATCAGGGTCAGGGCGGTGTGGGTGACATAGGGGCTAGCATCGCCCTCATAGGACTCCAGCAGGCGCAGCTTGGCGCCGGCGCCGACGTGGATCGTCACCTGAGCCCTGTGCGCGCCGCCATCACTCGACAGGATGCGCAGGGCCAGGCTGAGCTTGCCGCCCGCCGGGACCTCCAGGGTGAGGCTGTCCTGGCCCGGGGCCAGGATATGGCATTGCTCGGCCAGGGCATCGAAGGGGCCGGCTGTCAGACCGGTCAGGTCGCGGGCAGGCGCCGCACCCGGCAGCACCCGCAGCAGGCCGCGCAGGTCGGTCCACTTCCAGTCCTCGTCACGCTTGCCCGGAAGCAGGGTAACGTCGCCGGACTTGAGGGCGGCCGAAAGGGTCAAGCGGCCCTCGCATACTTGTCATAGCCGTCACGCTCCAGCTCGAGCGCCAGGTCTGGGCCGCCGGTGGCGACGATGCGGCCGCCCGCCAGGACGTGGACCTTGTCGGGTTTGATATAGTCCAGCAGCCGCTGATAGTGGGTGATCACCAGCATGCCCCGGTCGGGGCCGCGCATGGCGTTGACGCCGTCGGAGACGATCTTCAGGGCGTCGATGTCCAGGCCGGAATCGGTCTCGTCGAGGATCAGGAAGCGCGGGGCCAGCAGGGCCATCTGGAAGATCTCCATCCGCTTCTTCTCCCCGCCGGAGAACCCGACATTGAGGGCGCGCTTGAGCATCTCGAAATCGATCTTCAGGGCGGCGGCCTGTTCGCGGGCCAGCTTGAGGAAGGCCGGGGCGGTGATCTCGGCCTCGCCCCGCGCCCGACGCTGGGCGTTCATGGCGGTGCGGATGAAGGTCAGGGCCGGGACGCCGGGGATCTCCAACGGATACTGGAAGGACAGGAAGACGCCCTTGGCGGCCCGCTCATTGGGGTCGAGAGCCAGCAGATCCTCACCGTCCAGGCTGGCGGTACCGCCGGTGACCTCATAGCCCGCGCGGCCGGTGAGCACATAGGAGAGGGTCGACTTGCCCGCACCATTGGGGCCCATGATGGCGTGGACCTCGCCGGCCGGGACCACCAGGCTCAGGCCCTTGAGGATCTCCTTGCCGTCCACTTCGGCGCGGAGGTTTTCAATGTGCAGCATCAGAGGGTCTCGTCGGCGAGGTATTGGGCCAGGACCACCAGGGCAGCGGAGACGCTGTCGACCTGGGCCTGCTTGGTGGGGGCACCGGCATGGGTGGAGCGCTTGTCGGCCGAGGTGACGCTGACCACGCCATCCTCGAAATAGGCCCGCAGCCGGAAGTCTGTGTGCTCGACAATGATGGTGTAGCGCGAACGGTCCAGGGTCAGGCCGCGCTCGGCCAGGAACCCAGGATCAGCCGCCAGGGTGTCGTAGAGTTCCACGGCGCGGGCCTCGTCGGCCTCCTGACGCAGGCGCTCGGCCTCTTGGCGAGCCTGGCGCTCAGCATCGCGTTTCAGACGTTCGGCGTCAAAGGCTTGCCTGAAGGACATGGTGGGGTTCCGTGTGAGGGTGGAGAGGGTCATCCGACAGACCCCTCCAGGGAGATGGCGACGAGCTTCTGGGCTTCCACGGCAAACTCCATGGGCAGTTCCTGAAGCACTTCCTTGACGAAGCCGTTGACCAGCAGTTGGACGGCCTCTTCCTGCGAGAGCCCCCGCTGCATGGCGTAGAAGAGCTGGTCCTCGGAGAGCTTGGTGGTGGTGGCCTCGTGCTCGAAGATGCAGGAGCCGTTGCGGGCCTCGATATAGGGCACGGTGTGGGCGGCGCAGGTCTTGCCGATCAGCAGGCTGTCGCACTGGGTGAAGTTGCGCGCGCCCTTGGCCTTGGGGTGGGCCGAGACCAGGCCGCGATAGGTGTTGGAGGACCGCCCCGCCGAGATGCCCTTGGAGATGACCCGCGAGCGGGTATTGGCCCCCAGGTGGATCATTTTGGTGCCGGTGTCGGCCTGCTGGCGGCCATTGGTGATGGCGATGGAGTAGAACTCCCCCACCGAGCTTTCGCCCCGCAGGATGCAGGAGGGGTACTTCCAGGTGATGGCCGAGCCGGTTTCCACCTGGGTCCAGGAGACCTTGGCGCGGTCGCCCCGGCAGTCGGCGCGCTTGGTGACGAAGTTGTAGATGCCGCCCTTGCCGGTGACCGGATCGCCCGGATACCAGTTCTGCACCGTGGAGTACTTGATCTCAGCGTCCTCCAGCAGGACCAGTTCCACCACCGCAGCATGGAGCTGGTTCTCGTCGCGCATGGGGGCGGTGCAGCCCTCCAGGTAGGAACAATATGCGCCCTTGTCGGCGATGATCAGGGTGCGCTCGAACTGGCCAGAGTTCTCGGCATTGATGCGGAAATAGGTCGACAGCTCCATGGGGCAGCGGACGCCCGGCGGGATGTAGACAAAGCTGCCATCGGAGAACACCGCCGCGTTCAGGCAGGCATAGTAGTTGTCCGACACCGGCACCACCGAGCCCAGATAGGTTTTGACCAGTTCGGGATGCTCGCGGATCGCCTCGCTCATGGAGCAGAAGATCACGCCGACTTCTGCCAGTTCCTTCTTGAAGGTGGTGACCACCGAGACGCTGTCGAACACCGCGTCTACGGCATAGCGCGGCGCCCCCTCGACCCCGGCCAGAACCTCTTGTTCCTTCAGCGGGATGCCGAGCTTGGCGTAGATGGCCAGGATTTCCGGATCGACCTCGTCCAGGCTCTTGGGACCGGTCTTCTCCGACGGGGCGGCGTAGTAGTAGCTGTCCTGATAGTCGATGGGCGGGAAGG
>JANPAO010000217.1:0-5550 GCA_031429955.1 Phenylobacterium sp.
TCGCATGGCTGTCCGCAAGGAGGCCTTCGCATTCGAGCGCTCGGGCAGCCGAACGGCCAATATTCGCAATGAATTGCTGGCGGTCTCAGACTCACGCGGTCGAGTCGCCGCCAATCTTTGGCTGCGCAGCCTGTCAGCACCGATGCCGCGAAAGACGGCGTTGTCACACGATGACTAGGAAAAGTGTCAGAAACTTATCGCCTCACGGGAATCGACTTGAGCCGGCTCGTCGGGTATGGGGTTAAGCTAATGCTCAGCTTTCTTACGCGGCTGGCTTGGTGCCAAAAGGGATGGGTCCTATGAATTTCAAGTCCAAGGCTGTTGGAGTGGCGTTCCGGGTTCTGGCCTCCGTCTCAGTCGTCGGCTCGACCACGCTGCTGGCGGGGACGGCTATGGCCGCATTGACTGCGGCAGATCAGACGGCGGTGTCGCCGCTCGCAGACAGTATCTCGGCGGCCGTGAAGGCGGCAGTCGCGGCGACCAAGGCAGCAAACCCCGATGCAGATGATTCGACGATCCAAGCTGCGGTTGAGGCTGCCATCCTACAGGCGATCGGGTCTGCCGACCCAGAAGTTGCAAATCTGGCTCTGGCCCAGGTTGTGATCACTCTGACAGATGACGGGACCATGGATGCGGTCGGCGTGAAGCGCGCCTTTGATGTAGAGCAGCAAGCTGTTCTCGAGCGCGCCATCATCGAGGCTGTTGGCGAGGCCAATGCTGCAGGCGGCGATGTCGAACTGGCTATCCTTGAAACGATCGATGGGTCGGGCGTATCGCAGGCCGTTGCCCAGGCGGCCTTGTCGTCGGCAAAGACGGCTCTAGCCGCAAGCGGGACAATCACTCAGGCCCAGGCCGATCAGATAGATGGTCTCGTCGAGACGGTCGGAGGAGATCGAGAGGCCACCACCGGGGCTGGTCAGGTCCAAATCGGCGGCGCGCTTGATGGGTCAAGCAATTACAATGCCTAGGCTTAGGATCAGGTCGCTCGGAATTGAGTGGCCTGGCACCTCGGTCTGGCCGAGGGTCTGGGAAATCTGGGACGAAGTGGGGACATGCACGTGACATCGGATCGACGCATACTGCTAGCGGGCGCTGCGCTTGTTGCTGCAACCGCCTTCTCGCACGGTGCCATGGCCCAGGTGCAGCGCACCGGCTACGAGGCCAAGGGCTTGCCCATGGGAGCTTTTACGGCCTTCCCCAAGGTTAGCATTTCGGCTGAGAGCAATGACAACATCTATGCTCAGACACGCCGGCCCGTCGAGGACGTCGTATGGCGGGTGCAGCCTGAGGTCAGTGTCGTCTCCGACTGGTCACGCCATAGCCTATCGGCCTTCGCGAAAGCTTCGATCAATCGCTACCAGGACTCAGACAAGGAAAACTCTGAGGAGTATGCCGTTGGTGCTGACGGTCGGGTCGATGTGCGGCGGACGACCCGTTTTACAGGGGGCGTGAGCCTCACGAGGGCTACGGAACCTCGGACGGCCGCCAACGCCGTGGGGGCCGCGACTGTTCCGACCGAGTATGACGTCGCCCGGAGCTATGTGGGCGGCGAGCAAGAATTTAACCGCCTGATGCTGTCGGCCAAGGTGGGTTACGAGACGTACGACTATTCCGATGTGCGCTCTTCACCTACCACGGTGATCGACCAAGACTATCGGGATCGCAAGGCAACCGAATTGATGGGCCGGGCCGATTATTCGGTCAGTCCCGACACCGCCCTGTTCGTCGAGATTACCGGCAACCAGCGGAAATATGATCAGGTTCGGCCCCGGGTCGCCCTGACACGGGATTCCGACGGGGTTACGGTGCTGGCCGGAGCCAAGTTCGACCTGACCGCCGTGGTGCGGGGCGAAGTTTCGGCTGGTTATCTGAAGCAGTCTTTCGATGACCTTTCTCAGAAAGACATTTCAGGGCTAGCCGTCCGCACCAAGCTGGAATGGTTCCCGTCACGCTTGACGGCCATTACCTTCAGTGCCGATCGCAATGTTCAAGACAGTGCCCTTGCCAATTCAGCAGCCTTGGTTTCTGAAACTGTTGGCGTGAAGTTGGGCCACGACTTGCGCCGCAATGTGCGTCTAGCTGCGGACCTGGGCTATGGTCGCGACACCTATAAGGACATCAATCGGCGCGACCGGGTGATGTCGGGTGGAGCCAGCGCGACCTATCTGGTCAACCGCAATGTGGGCCTGAGCCTGTCCTACAACCATATGGACCGCGATATCGTCCGTGGTACAGGCGTGGCCTATAAGGTCAACAAGCTGTTGGCGGCCCTCACCCTGCAGTTCTGACACGAAAGTTTCGCCGCGCCCGGGGGGGAGTGGCGTGATCCTTGAAGCGCTTGGTGTTACAGACATCCTATCGTCCCAAAATGCCTCGGCATGATGGGGGCAGCTTCAAGGCTAACCGGTAATGAACGCCCACACTCCCCCCGCCCTCACGGTCGATGATCGCCTTTCGGCACCCCAGGAGAGCCCTGTCCAGGGCGCCTTGGCGGCAGGGATGGATATCCGCCGCTGGGTCAATGTCTTCCGCCGGCGCCTGCGCCTGTTTGCCGCCGTGGCCCTGGTGGTCTTCGCCGCCACGGTGATGTTCACCCTGCAGGCGACGCCGAAGTATACCGCCACCGCCAGCGTGGTACTGGACACCCGCAAGACCAATGTGACCAAGGTCGAACAGGTGATGTCGGATATGCCGACAGACTCCTCGGCCGTCTCCACCGAGGTCGAAATCCTGAAATCGGGCCAGTTGGCAGAGCGGGTGGTCAAGGCCCTGAACCTAGATCAGGACCCGGAATTCAACAGCGCCCTGCGCAAGCCCAAGGGCCTGGCGGCTGTCAGGGCCAGTGTCCGCGATCTCATCAAGGGCGCGGCCCCCAAGGCCCCTGCCCCGACCGCAGCCCAGGTCCAGCGTGCCCACGAGGGCGTCGTCAACAAGGTCCTCGGCGGCCTGAAGATCCGGCGGACCGGGATGACCTATGTCATCGCCATCAGCTATGAGTCCGAGAGCCCGGCCAAGGCCGCAGCCATCGCCAACAAGTGGGCAGAGCTCTATCTCCTGGACCAACTTGAATCGAAGTTCGAGGCGACCCAACAGGCGACGCGCTGGCTGAACGACCAGCTGGGCTCCCTGCGCGGCCAGGTGGAGCAGGACGATGCTGCGGTCCAGCAGTACAAGATCGCCAACAACCTGCTGAGTGCTTCGGGGGCCAGCCTCACCGAGCAGGAGATCTCCTCCTACAGTCAATCCCTGGCCTCGGCCCGCGCCGAACTGGCCGCCGACAATGCCCGACTGTCGACCGCACGCCAGCAACTGGCGCGCGGCTCCAGCGGAGAAGACGTGGGCGAAGCCATGAGCTCGGCCGTCATCGGCCAATTGCGCACCCAGCGCGCCGCCGTCAGCGCCCAGGTCGCCGACCTACAAGGCCGCTATGGGGACCGTCACCCAGAAATGCTCAAGGCCAAGCGGCAACTCGCCGACATCGACACCCAGATTCAGGAGGAGATCGGCCGCATCGTCTCAAACCTGGAGGCCAAGGTTGAGGTGTCGCGACAGAGGGCCAATGCCATGGGCGGCAGCCTGGGCGGTGCCAAGGGTACCCTGGCCAGTAACAGCCGGGCCATGGTTCGGCTGAACGAACTTCAGCGCACCGCCGACGCCAGCCGCACCCTCTATGAGAGCTACCTGGCCCGCTACAAGGAAACCAGCACCCAGGGCGGTATCGAAACCTCTGACGCGCGCATCGTTACCAAGGCCAAGATCCCGTCGGGCCAAAGCTCCCCCGACGTGCGCGGCAACCTGATCCGGGGGCTCTTGTTGGCCATCGCCGCTGGCGTTGGGGCCCTGGTGTTGGCTGAAATGTTGGATGCGGGCCTGGCCACGGCCGAGGACGTCGAGCGCCGCCTCGAGACCGCCTATCTGGGGGCTGTCCCGATGCTGTCGTCGGTTTCAGAAACCCGCAATGAGGCCCCGATCGACCACGTGGTCGCAAGGCCCCTGTCGAGCTTCTCAGAGGCCTTCCGAAATCTGCAGACTTCGATCCTATATTCCAGGCTCGGGGAACCGGTGCAGATCGTGGCGGTCACCTCGGCCCTGCCCGGCGAGGGAAAGACCACAACGGCGATCTGTCTGGCCCGCTCAGCGGCCCTGCGCGGCGGTCGGGTTCTGGTGGTGGACTGCGACCTCCGCAGGCGTACCGTCAATCGCATGCTGGCGTCTGAGCCAGCCGTGGGCCTGCTGGAGGTTTTGAACGGTGAGGCCTCCTTGGAACAAGCGATAACCCTGGATGCCGCTAGCGGTGCCCATATCCTGCCGCTCTCCAAGACCAGCTTCACCCCCAAGGACGTCTTCGGCACCCAGACCATGGACCGCCTGCTGGCCGAACTGCGCAACCGTTACGATCTGGTGATCCTGGATACCGCCCCGGTCCTGCCTATCGCCGACACCCGAGTCCTGGCTCCAAAGGCCGACGTGGTGGTGTTCCTGGCCCGCTGGCGCAAGACCCCACAACATGCCGTCGAAGCCGCCTTCCGCCAGATGGCCGGAACCGGTGCCCAGATCGGCGGTGTGGTCTTGACCCAGGTGGATATGAAGCAGCAGGCCAAGTATGGCTATGGCGACCCAGGCTACTACTACGCTGAGTACAAGAAGTACTATACGAGCTGAGCCTTGTCCCGGCCTACAGGCGAGACGGCTAAGAGGCCGTGCATACTTGGTGCTCGCTGCCTGCTGGCAAGAGGCGTTATCGCGCGTGGGTAGGCCCATCCGTGCCCCAAAAGCCGGGATAAGCTGGGATGTCGCGGGACCTGGTGGGACGCTCGTCGCGCCCACTTCCCCAGGGGGGGGCGGGGTTGCAGATCAAAACTACAATTCAACCCCATGCACAGTGGCCCAATCCCGATGGGCCGCGCCTCAAATCAGGATATGATGGCCTCGCGGTCGTCGACCTGTAGGAGGACGCGAGCTTGGCAAAACCGGGACCTCAGTCGAAGCAACCTGATGGAAAGGTCGCAGACGCCGCGCCGACCCAAGACCTTGCTCCGGCGCCCCGCAGCAAGGAACGCGACCTCTCCCTGCTGAAGTTGAACCAGATGATCAGCATCCTCTGGCTGCCGTCGGGTGCGTCTGGGGAGATTGAACTCAGAACAGTGAACGCGGCCCTTGCATCGCTAGAGAAGCTGGCGCCCCGCGATGAGTCTGAGGGGATGCTGGCCTCGCAGATGGTGGCAACCCATCACGCGGCCATGGAATGCCTGCGGCGCGCCATGATCCCGAACCAGACCTTTGAGGGTCGTGAACAGAACCTCAAGCATGCCACCAAGCTTCTCGGGGTCTAAGAGCGGCAGGTGGAGGCGCTGGACAAGCACCGAGGCCACGGCCAGCAGAAGATCACGGTAGAGCACGTCAACGTCCATGCCGGCGGCCAGGCCATCGTCGGCAATGTGGAAACTGGCGCGGTCGGCGGCAGGCCGGCTCCGGCCCCTCCCCTTGCGATCGCCAACAACCCCGACCCCGTGATGCCCGCAATGGACATGGTCGCGACGGCCGAGAAGA
>JANPAO010000218.1:0-4558 GCA_031429955.1 Phenylobacterium sp.
GGACGGCATGATCCACATGATCGACTTCCGCCAGGGTCGGGCTGACTATCGCAACCGCTTTGTCCGCACCCGCGGCTTTGAGGCCGAACAGGAAGCTGGCCAGTCCCTGTGGGGCGGGCTGATGGACGGGCCCGACGTGTCGCTGCGGCCGGGCTTTGGTGCCCATGGCGGCCTCAAGGACACCGCCTCCACCGATGTGGTGGTGCACGGGGGCAAGATCGTCTCCACCTTCTACCAGTGCGGCGAGGCCTATTGGCTCGACCCTGAGACCCTGGAGCAGGGCGGGGTGGCCAGCTGGGCGCCGCTGGACGGGGTTTCGGCCCATGCCAAGGTGGACGAGGCCACCGGCGAACTGCTGTTCTTCAACTACTCCAAGCAGGCCCCCTATATGCACTATGGGGTGGTCGATCGGCACGGCAGCCGAGTCCACTATGTGCCCGTGCCTCTGCCGGGGCCGCGCCTGCCCCACGACATGGCCTTTACCGCCAACTATTCGATCCTCAATGACCTGCCGGTGTTCTGGGACGCCGAGCTGCTGAAGCGCAATATCCATGCGGTGCGGGAACATCCTGGCCTGCCCTCGCGCTTCGGCATCATCCCTCGCCACGGCCAGCCTGCCGACATTGCCTGGTTCGAGGCCGATCCCACCTACATCCTGCACTTCCTCAACGCCTATGAGGACGGCGACGAGGTGGTGATGGACGGCTACTTCCAGGAAACGCCAACGCCAGGTCCCCTTGCCGACGCACCGGCCGGCTACAGCCACATGATGGGCTTCCTGGACGAGCATTCCTTCCGGTCCAAGCTGCATCGTTGGCGGTTCAACCTGAAGACCGGCACCACCACCGAGGGTCACCTGGACGACCGGGTGCTGGAGTTTGGCACCTTCAACCAGCGCCATGCCGGCAAGCCCTATCGCTATGCCTACAGCACCACCTCCAAGCCCGGCTGGTTCCTGTTCACCGGCTTTGTGAAGCACGACCTGCAAACCGGAGAGTCCTGGCAGATCACCTTGCCGGAGGGCCGCTATGCCAGCGAGGCCCCCTTCGTCCCCCGGATCGGGGCGGTGGATGAGGATGACGGCTATCTGGTGAGCTTCATCATCGATGAGACCGCCGGGACCTCGGAGTGCATCCTCATCGACTGCAAGCGGTTCGAAGACGGCCCGGTGGTGCGGATCGCCCTGCCCCACAAGCTCTCCAGCGGCACCCACAGCGTCTGGGCCGACCGCGAACTGATCCGCAACGGCTTCGTCGCGGCCAAGGGGTCATGATGGACCTCAAGGACAGCGTCGCCCTGGTCACCGGCGGCAATCGCGGCATCGGCGAGGCCTTCGTCCGTGCCTTCCTGGAGGCCGGCGCGGCGCGGGTCTATGTCGGCACCCGCGACCTGGCCAATGCCCACCACCTGGTGGCCGAGGGGGCCGGCAAGGTGGTCGCGGTAGAACTGGACGTCTCCCGCCCCGAGCAGATCGAGGCGGCGGCCGCCCAGTGCCAGGACGTCAGCATCCTGGTGAACAATGCCGGTCAGTTTGCCATGCAGACCCAGATGGGCGCCCCGGACCTGGCGGCGGGCCGGGCGGAGATGGAGACTAACTATTTCGGCCCCCTGGCCATGTGCCGGGCCTTTGCCCCGATCCTGGCCCGCCATCCCCAGAGCGCCATTGCCAATGTGCTGTCGGCCGGCGGCCTGGTGGCGATCCCCGGCATGGGGGGCTACAGCCCCTCGAAGTTCGCCGGTCGGGCCATGTCCACCTGCGTGCGCGCCGAGCTGGCGGGGCAGAACACCAGCGTCACCGCCCTGATCGTCGGCTCGGTGGACACCCGTATGGCCAGCCACGTCCAGGGCCTGAAGGAAACCCCGGCCACCATCGCCGCCGCCGGTCTGAAGGCCATCCGCCGCGGCACCGACGAGGTGGACACCGACTTCATGGCCATCGACGTCCGCGCCAACCTGGCCCGCGATCCCAAGGGCCTGGAGATGGCCATGCGCCGCTCCCTGTCGGACGCCCCCGTCACCACCGGCCGCTGAGCCACAGGACCCCCGCCATGACCTCGCAAGAGCATCTTCAGATCGCCGAACGCTTCATGGGTGCCATCCAGGCCGGCGACGCCGAGACCGTGGCCGACTGCTACGCCCCAGACGCCAAGATCTGGCACAATCACGATGGCCTGGAACAGACCGTCGAGGAGAACCTGAGGTCGCTGAAGTGGTTCATGCGCACCCTGCCTGACCGGCACTATCGGGTGCTGCGCCGGGAGGCCCTGTCCGACGGATTTCTGCAGCAGCACGTGCTGGAGGCCACCCTGCCCGGCGGCGTGAGGTGGGCGATGGACGCCTGCGTGGTCATCAGGATCAAGGACGGCAAGATCACCCGCCTGGACGAGTACCTCGACTCTGCCCGCGCTGCCGAACTCAGCGGTCTCGGTCAGCGCCCGAAATAGGAGCTGGCCCACGATGAACGACTTCACCGGCAAGACCGCCCTGATCACCGGCGCCGCCGGCGACATCGGGGCTGCGGCGGCGGCCGCCTTTGCCGCCGCAGGGTCTGCCGTGGTGATCACCGACCGCCGCGCCGATGAGCTGGCCGCGGTGGCCGAGCGCCTGACCGCCCAGGGCGCCACGGTCCTGGCCCACCCCTGCGACCAGACAGTGCCCGATCAGGTGGGGGCCCTGTTTGAGGCGATCACCGCCCGGTTCGGACGCCTGGACACCGCCTTCCTCAATGCCGGCTATGGCCGCTACGGAGCCCTGATCGACCTGACCTTCGACCAGTGGCGTAAGCATGTGGAGGTCAATCTGAACGGCGGCTTCCTGATGGCCCAGGGGGCCGCACGCCTGATGCGGGACGGCGGGGCTGGTGGTGCCATCGTCATGAACGCCTCCACCGCCGCCACCCATGTCTGTGATCTGCTGGGGGCCTATGCCGCCTCAAAGTCCGGCGTGCGGATGCTGGCCAAGTCCCTGGCCTCGGAGCTGGGGGTCTATCGCATCCGGGTCAATCTGATCCTGCCCGGCGTGATCGAGACCGCCATGACCCAGTCCCTGATCGAAGACCCGGCGGTCTATGCTGACACCCTGGCCAACACCCCGGTCGGTCGTCTGGGCCGGCCAGAGGATATCGCGGCCCTGGCGGTCTTCCTCTGCGGGGACCAGGCCGGCTACATCACCGGCGCTGAGATCCTGGCCGACGGCGGCCAGACCCTCCACGGCTATCCCCGCTGGTTCAGCACCGACTACCGCCAGCCGGGCGCACCCTGGATACCCCACAGCCAGGGGTGAGCCTCGACGGGCAGATCATGCGGGGACTTGGGGAAGAATTTGGCGCGCCCGGAACGATTCGAACGTCCGACCCTCAGATTCGTAGTCTGCGATGGTCGTTTATAAGATATTGAAATACCACAATAAAAATACTCACATTCTGTGTATGTGTAAGTCATTGTGTAAGTTTTGCCCTCCTGGGCGGTCAAATCGGACCCAAGTGCGCTCACCAGAGATTTCCACAGAATAGCCCGCCAATCACCCCGCCAACTATGAATAGGCGGGGTACGGCCATCTCCCAGATGGCCACTAGTCGTTGCCCCGCAACGACTTTAATACCCCCGCAACCGTCGGTCGTTCCGCCCGACTTCGACCGTTTTCCCCTCACGTTGGGGCCTGGAGAGACAGCCCCACCGTTACGGGCTCCAGAGACGCGCTACATAGCGCGCCTCTTCCGGGGGTTCGCGGGTCTTACGACCAAATGCCGCTCACCCCTCAAACGGTCGAAGT
The DNA here is from genome assembly GCA_031429955.1 of Phenylobacterium sp. Taxonomy (GTDB): domain Bacteria; phylum Pseudomonadota; class Alphaproteobacteria; order Caulobacterales; family Caulobacteraceae; genus Phenylobacterium. The sequence goes on from JANPAO010000218.1 coordinate 3,772, forward strand.
CGGCCGCTACGCTAACGCGCTGCCGCAGCCAATCATCACGGCGTAGCTACGCCGCGCTTCTTGGGCGGACAGCGGTTCCGACGGTTGCGGGGAATACTCGTCCGCGTCGGGGCCCGCGCACGACATTGGGTGGCGAAGCCACGGGGCGCAGATAGCGCCCTCCGAAGGCGCTTTACCGTGCAGACGGGAAAGCGCCCGCTGCATCATCTCAGCGCCACTGCGTGGCGCTTCGATTCAGTTTGTCATCGGTCGATGGATCAATCGCGTCTGCGCGGGCGCTTCCGGCCGGCCGTGTCCGGCCGACCCGAGCTGGCGCAGCCACAATCGCCTCATCGACCGACGAGTGCGGCCTTCGACGGGAGACCGCTATTTGGCGGTTGCGTCACCAGCCCGACCAGCCATCTCCGCCCACAAGCGTCTCAACATTCTGACCGATGCATCCGTCGGGTCCTGTAAATCGACGGGCGCCAGAAACCGCACTCCCAGGTCCTGGCCACGTCGCCAGACGGTTTCGGTCTCCCGACACACTCCGTCTCGCAAGATTACTCGAAAGGACTTAGGCAGAGGTATGGGGGAAGGGAGTCGAATCCGAGCGCCGGTGTCGCTTACGTCGCGGATCGTTGCATCAAGAGTGAAGGCCTCAGGCCCAAAGACGATCCGGCAAGCGAAGAGACAACGCTGCCGGGCTGTTCTCCTGCGTTGCGCTGCCTCGGTATGAACCGGTGAGGTCTGGGCCATATTGGCAATATGGGCCAACGCTCTTGCATCTGATTTAATGCGTCGTCGC
>JANPAO010000219.1:0-1668 GCA_031429955.1 Phenylobacterium sp.
GAAGCTGCGGGCGTTGTCCTCATCGCGTTGACGGGCTGGGGAAGTGAAAGCGACAAACAGAAAAGCAATGAGGCCGGTTTCGACCTCCACCTGACCAAACCGGTCGATGTAAAAGAAGTTCAAGGGATCCTCGCTCGCTTAACTCCCGCAAATGGCAACGTAAATGTTTAGCGTTGTTGCGAGTCTTAGGGGACACTGCCACTACTGTTTGTCTTGCACTCCGATCATTCGGAATCAATAAGTCGGCCACGAGCCTAAAGACAGCAGAAAAAAAGACGAGGGCAGTCCCCGAATGGATGGAAAGCTGTCCAAAGATCAGGCTCGAATCGAAACTCGACTGATTCGACGCCTTCATTCTCGGAGATACGTTTTTCATGTTGGTGCCCACCGCTCATCGGAATAGCGGAAGAGAAAAGCTCTGGGAATTTAAACATAATTCGAACTGACCACGACCTGTGCGATCTACAAGACGTTTGGAAGCGTTCGTTTCCGGTTCAAATTCTATTCGAAGTGATTTGAATCATGGTCCGTTGCTAATGCTAGTTGGACAGCGCCACCTTGAACTCGAAAGTCGAACGCAACGTGGCTGGAGTACCGCCTTTAGGCGCCGAGCACCTTGGATGCGCAAAAAATAGCTAGTGCGTGTGGGATCACGACTTGCCGCTTCGACATTACTTATCTGGCCACTTTCAATGTGGTCGCTAAACTGCCGCTTCGTTCGACAATCTTGCTGAACCGTCGATCGGCATGAATTGTGCTTGGAATCTGGCCAAGTCGGACGATAGCCATCCACTCGAGGTGAGTCATTGCTTCATGTTGGATGGAAGGCGTTGTCTCGTGGTCAACTACTTACAAAAGGTCTTACAACGTGGCTGCCATTAACGGCGTACTATTGCAAGGATTTCATTGGTACACGAGTAACGATGGTGGGTTTTGGAAACAGCTAGCGAGTGACGCCGATTCGTTGGCTGAGGCGGGCTTCACCGCCATCTGGATTCCACCTACCTACAAAGGCAACTCGGGCGTCGACGATGTCGGCTATGCGGTCTATGACATGTACGACCTTGGCGAGTTTGATCAGAAGGGCTCGGTCAGGACGAAATACGGGACGCGTGAAGAACTTCAGTTGGCTGTGAAGGCCCTACAGACGGCGGGTATCCACGTTTATTTGGACGTCGTATTAAATCACCGTATCGGCGGCGATGCGGAGCAAGTCGTGAAAGCTACCCCGCATTGTGACAATGACCGTCACACTAGGATTGGAGATGAGCGTGAGATCCGTTGCCACACTCATTTTTCATTTCCCGGCCGACAAAAAGTTCACTCCTCGTTTGAATGGCATTGGTGGCATTTCACAGCCGTCGATTTCGATCGCAACGATCCTGAATTCAAGGCTGTCTTTCTCTTTGAAGGTAAAACGTTTGACGAAAAGGTCGATTTGGAGAAGGGGAGTTTTGACTACTTGATGGGATGCGACGTGGATGTCAAGCATCCCGAAGTGCAAGAGGAAATTAAGTCATGGGGAAGGTGGTATCTGGATACCGTAGGCTTTGATGGCGTGCGTTTTGATGCTGTGAAGCACGTCGAGGCCGGCTTCTTCCCAGCATGGTTGCGACACATTCGCGAGCATGCCAAGCGAAGTATCTTTGCCGTCGGTGAGTACTGGTC
>JANPAO010000220.1:0-4798 GCA_031429955.1 Phenylobacterium sp.
CCGGCATCCCCGAGCGCAGCCTTCAACTGGCGCGACAGGTCGGGATCATCTTCGACGAGAAGGATGCGCATCTTGCTCTCTCTACCTGCCGTCGCGCGACAGGATCTGCCCGGTCTCAGCCTCGACGATGAAGATTATCACCCGACCGTCCGGAGTCTGCCACTGAACGAAATAGGCCGGGCGGCCGGAATAGTCGCCCATGGTGGTGTTGAGCTGGCGCCCCGGTGTGCGGGCCGCGATCATGCCGATGACCTGGGATAGCGGAACCTGACGCCCACCGCGCACGGCCTCGCGGGCCCGGTCCTGGTCGCCCCTGACCCCATAGGAGGGGCGACCATAGTCAGGATAGCCCTGTGCCTGGGCGACCGCCGGTGCGAGCGCCAGGAGCAATGCAGTGGTGGCGAGAAGACGCTTCATAGAAGGTGGACTATATGCCCGCGACTGAACCCAGCCTGAATGAGGCGTTTATGCAGGCGGGGCACCGGTCTGTCACGGGGCTGCCGCGCGAGAGGCGAATGGGGCGGTCAAGGAGCCCTGGCATCCAGGGTCAAGATGAAGGTCTTGGCGACCGAAGCCGCGTCTTCCCAGGGCCTGCGGTACTTCAAGGCCAGGGTCCCGGTTCCGGGCGCCCGAACCTGGAACCGAAAGGTCGCCTCGCCCCCGACCCCGACCCGGCCCTGGGGGTTGGGATAGTTGGTGGTGGCCTCAGCGAGGTCCAGCCAGGGCGTGTCGTGGAGGTCGGCCTCCCAGGTAAAGCCGGTGGTGGCGTTCTCGGCCAGTCGAACCGTGAAGCTGTCGCCGACCGCCAAGCGCAGGTGGCGGCCGCTGTCGGGCTCGGTGAGGGTGGGGTTCATTGCCGTCACTCGACTGGGGAGGGCAGCGCAGCCTTGCAGGAGCGTGACCACAGTCACGCCGGCGAGAAGCAGTCGCATCTGATGTCTGGTCAAGGGGTCACGCCTTCATTGATGTCGGTAGAGATTGGCACCTCTCAGCCCTACGCGTCCAACTCAGCCCTCTGCTTGCGGGTAAGGCCTGCGCGGATCAGGTCGTAGGAGCCTTCCACCAGCCGCTCGATCTCCGGGTACGGCACGTCGGAGTCTAGGGTCACGCAGATCCAGAAGCGCCGGTCCAGGTGGCTGCGGTGGCCGACACCCTGGTACTGTTCGCGGAGGATCTCCACCAGGTGAGGATCGCACTTCAGGATCACCGAGGGCTCTCCGCGAAGGTTCAGGATGGCGAACATCTTGTCCATCACCTTGTAGAGCACCACCCCCTTGGCGGAGGGCAGGATGGACCCGACGGCGCCGGGCCGGGCTTCAATGAAGGCCTGTAAGGCAGCAACCATGGCAGTGCTAGTCGGAGAGCGACAGCAGGTTGCCGTCCGGGTCCTTGAACCAGCAGACGCCACCTGTGCCGCCGGGCGGGGTCCAGACGCCGTCCGCGTCCTGGTCCATACCCTCAAAGCGTTCGAAGCAGACACCCCGGGCCGCCAGGCTGCGGGCGCCAGCGCGCACGTCGGGAACACGCCAGCCGAAGGCGGTGAAGGGCTGAGGCGTCAGGGCAGCAACCTTGCTCAGGCGAAGCTGGGCCCCCGCCAACTCATAGGACAGGGCGAATTGATCCTCCGCGACCAGGCGCAGACCGAGTTGTTCGCCATAGAAGTGCTTGGCGTTCTCAAGTCTTGTGATGGCCAGCATCGGCTGGATCTGGTGATGGCTGAGCATCGGACCTCCCCGTTTCGGAGCGCCAGGATAGCACCGAGGGTTTAGGCGGTCACCGCCGTCGTGGCGCGTAGGGGCGTTCCGCCCTCCAGGTTTGGGCAAAGGCTTCCAGGGCGGGATCGATGGTCTCGGGCAGCATCAGGACGATGCGGGCCAGGAGGTCGCCGCGCTTGCCGAAGGGGTCTGACAGGCCTCGGCCCTTCAGTCGCAGGGAAGCCCCGGTATTGGCCCCCTTGGGCACCGAGACATTGACCGGGCCGTCGGGGGTGGGGGCCTGGACCTTGCCCCCCAGGATCGCGTCGGGCACCGCCACCGGCAGGTCCATCACCAGGTTGTCGCCCTCGCGACGGAAGAGGGCGTGGGGCCGCACGGTCATCTCGATGAAGGCATCGCCGGGACCGGAACGACCGGGCGAGCCCTGCCCCTTCAGGCGCAGGGTCTGGCCTTCTTCCGCCCCCTTGGGGATCGAGACATCGATGGTGCGGCCGTCGGAGAAGGCGATGCGCTTCTTGGTGCCATGGATGGTGTCTTCGAGGTCGATCTCCAGCTTGGCACGGACATCGGCACCGCGCTGAGGAAAGCCGCCAAAGCCGCCGCCCTGCCCGCCACCGCCCCGCGCACCCCGACCCAGGATGTCGCCGAACAGTTCGCTGAGGTCGATCTCCGGGCCTTCGGCCTGGCTGCGCTGGCCCCAGCCGCCGCCGCGCCCGGTCTCGCGTCCATCGGCATCGATCTCGCCGGCATCGAACTTCTTGCGCTTGTCGGGGTCGCCGACGATGTCGAAGGCCGCAGTGACGCGCTTGAACTTTTCCTCAGACACCTTGTTGCCGGGATTGGTGTCGGGGTGGTGCTTCTTGGCCAGCTTGCGGAACGCCTTGCGCACCTCATCGGCGGGCGCGCCGCGAGTGACGCCAAGTTCCTGATAGGGATCGCCAGCCAAGAGAGAGAACCTTCCGGGGAATCTGGGTTAGGGTCGGCCTTCAATTAGGCTGTTTCAGGTCCGGCGCAAGGGTGAATGTTGCATAAATATCACATCAACTCCGCCGCGAGCCGCCCAGGCTGGGCGCCTGATAGGTCAGGTGAACCATGAGCGCCCTCAAACTGTTCCTCTGGCCCCGGGGTCGGCTCGGCCGCAAGGGCTACGGGTGGGCCCTGCTGTTCCTGGTGCTGGCCGCAGTTCTGATCAGCCTCGCCAACGATCAGTTGGGCCTGTTGCCCAGCCTGCGGGGCCGGTTCTATGTGGCTCTGACCTGCCTCTATGCCTGGCTCTGCCTGACCGCCAAGCGGTTGGCCGACTCCGGGTGGCCACCCCTGCTGGCCTTGCTGCCAGCCGTGGCCCTGGTGGCAGGCCTGGCCTCGGCGGCCTTCCTGGTGGGGGCCCTCGATGGGCGAGCCCCGGCCCCCTATACGATGATCGGCTTTTTCGGACCCCTGGCCGGGATACTGACCTTCCTGGGATCGACCGTGGCGGCGGGCCTGGCTAGTCCTCGCCCCGCTCGTCCATGAGGTCATAGGCGGCAAAGTCCATGGCGTCTTCCGGCTCGGCCAGCTCGGTCTCGCTGATGGTCTGGCCGCGCACCGAGACCCCGGCCCGGTGGACGCTTTCGGGATCGCCCGAGATCAGCGGGTGCCAGTCGGCAAGACCCCGGCCTTCATTCAGCCGACGATAGGCACAGGACAGCGGCATCCATTCCAGCTGATCGATGTTTTGTGGCGTCAGCTTGATACAGTCGGGGACATGTTTGCGTCGCGCGTTATAGTTGCTGCAGGAGCACGATTGCGGGTCAAACAGTCGGCAATGCACGCGGGTGGGGATGACTTGACCCGAATCCTCATCCTCAAAGCGAACCAGACAGCAAAGCCCACAGCCGTCGCATAGGCTTTCCCACTCCGGCCCCGTCATCTGGCGCAGGGTTTTCGTTTCCCAGTAAGGTCTGTTCGCCATGTTAGAGGCGTCCTAAACCAAAAGCCCCCCTGCCGCCCTGCTTAGTTTGACCAAGTGACCGACTGGAACCTCGATCCCTATAAATTCCCGGACTCCAAACCGAGCCCGAAGCCGGCGTCCGCGCCGGAGCCTGAGATCGTGACCGCGTTGCCTCCCGAAGAACCAAGGGCCGAGCCCCCGACCTTTGAGCCTGCCACCCCGCCCCCAGTGCCTCCCTTCGGAAGCGGCCCGCTCGGTGGTGGCGGCCCTCGCAAGCCGCGCAAGTCACGGAACCTGCGCTGGCTGTGGATGACGCTGATCGGACTGATCGCGGTGGCGGTCCTGACACTGCTGGGCGGCGCGGTCTTTATCCAACAGGTCTATCTGAAGGACATCCCGGCCCTGCCCGAGCGCGAGGCGCTCTATGCGATCAACCGGGCTCCGGCGATCAAGTTCTTTGACATGACCGGGACGCTGATCGCCTCGCGGGGCCCAAAATATGGCGACCGCATCCAGCTGGGCCAACTGCCCGCCTATGTGCCCCAGGCCTTCCTGGCGGCGGAAGATCGGCGATTCTACCATCACGGGGCCGTGGACCCGGTAGCGATCCTGCGAGCCGCGAGGGCCAACTATAAGGCCGGTCGCGTGGTGGAGGGCGGCTCGACCCTGACCCAGCAGTTGGCCAAGGGCCTGTTCCTGACCCCCGATCAGACCCTCAAGCGCAAGCTCCAGGAGGCGGTGATGGCCCACCGTCTGGAGAAGATGCTGACCAAGGACGAGGTGCTGGAGCTCTACCTCAACCGCATCTATTTCGGGGCCAATACCTTTGGCATCGACGGGGCCTCGCGGACCTATTTCAGCAAGCCCGCCAGCCAACTGACCCTGTCGGAAGCCGCCCTACTGGCCAGCCTGCCCAAGGCCCCGTCGCGCATGGCGCTCAATCGGAACATGGGCCAGGCCCTGCAGCGGCAACGCCTGGTGCTGGAACGGATGGCCGGCGAGAACTGGATCACGCCCCAGGACCAGCAGGCCGCCGGGGCCGACGTCCCCGCCATCAGCCCCACCGCCTTGGCCCTCGACGGAGACATGGGCTACGCCCTGGACTACGCCACCAACGAAGTGCTCAAGCTGGTGGGCCCCAATTCTCCCGATC
>JANPAO010000221.1:0-3013 GCA_031429955.1 Phenylobacterium sp.
GCATGTGGGACAGATCCTGCAGCTGGAGCGCCCGTCGCGCCTGGTGTTTGAGTTCTCCGTGCCGAAATACGATCCGCGAAAGACGACGGTCGAACTGGACATCAAGGCTGATGGTGCCGGCAGCGTCCTGACCCTGACCCACCGGGGGGTGGATGAGGCCTATCTGGACCAGACCGGACAAGGCTGGACCAAGATCCTTGCACAGGCAGTCAAGACCGTCCTCTAGCCCCGGGACCGACCTTCACCCGCCTTCAGCCCAGGTCAACCATCCAGCAGATGGCGCCTATCCCGGCACAAACTGCAGGATCGCCACCAGGGCCGTGAACCAGGCCAGGGGCGTGGCCATGGCGGCCCAGGCCAGGGGCTCCTGTCCCCGCTTGAACAGCACCCAGGCGACATAGGGGGCGGCCAGGCAGATGATCCACATGGTGATCATCAGCAAAAAGCCAAGCCAGGCCAGGGGGTTGAGCAGGTTTCCTGACCGGTCAAAGATCAGGGGCGAAAAGAGCGCGCCGACGGCCGCGACCGGAACCATCGCGAGCCACAGGGCACTGGTCACCCCAAGGCCGATCTGCTTGGCCCGTCGGGTGATCGATGACTCTGACTTCGTCGCCCGCAGCATGGGTCCAGCCTCGCGGTCCCGAACCGGCGCGTCAATGCGCAGCGCGGCATGGGCCATCTTGCGCCCTCGCCCGCCGGCCTGTTCCAGATTGTTTGGCCATCCCTGCATAGAGGCGCTAGAGGCAAGTTCCACGCCAAGCCAAGGACGCCCATGAAGATCGCCACCTGGAACGTCAATTCGGTCAATGCCCGCCTGGAGACCGTGCTGCGCTGGTTCGAGGAGGTTTCCCCCGACGTCGCCTGCCTGCAGGAGATCAAGTGCGTGGACGAGAAGTTTCCTGCCGAAGCCTTTGAACGCCTTGGCTATAATGTCGTCGTCCACGGGCAGAAAACCTACAATGGCGTGGCCATCCTTTCAAAAACCCCGCTGGAGGATGTGCGCCGCGGCCTGCCGGGTGACGCCAGCGACGAACAGGCCCGCTATCTCGAGGCGGTGATCTCAGGCCCCAACCCCATGCGGGTGGCCAGCATCTATCTGCCCAACGGCAATCCCGTTGAGACCGAGAAGTTCACCTACAAACTGGCCTGGATGGCGCGACTGCAGGCCCATGCCCGCGACCTCCTGGCCCTTGAGGAACCCCTGGCCCTGGTGGGAGACTTCAATGTTATCCCCCAGGCGCGCGACGCGGCCCATCCGGAAAACTGGTTGAAGGACGCCCTCTATCGGCCCGAAAGTCGCGCGGCCTTCCAGGCCCTGAAGTGGCTGGGTCTCACCGAGGCTTTCCTGGAAATCAATGGTGCGCCGGAAAGCTATTCGTTCTGGGACTATCAGGCCGGGGCCTGGCCCCGCAACAACGGCATCCGCATCGACTTTGCCCTGCTCTCCCCCCAGGCCGCCGATCGCCTGAAGGGATGCGAAATCCACCGGGATGTGCGCGGCTGGGACAAGCCGTCGGACCATGTGCCGGTGGTCACCGAGCTAGGCTTTTAACGGACCTGCCTTGGACGCCAATAGGGTCGCCACAGCGTCCAAGGTGCGCGGCAGAACTGCCGTCATATAGGCCGAGGTCTCGCGTTTTGGGGCCGGGTTGTAGTTCATGGTGGCATTGGCCTCGAAGACCACCACCTGGCCGTCCGGTGCCAGCAGGCAGTCCAGACCAAAATAGTCGAGGCCGACCCGGCGTCCGACGTCGCGCAAGGCGACCTGGGTGAAAGGCGGCAGGCCCTCGAACCCCTCGATCACCTCCCGGTGGGCCTCATCCATGACCTCCGGGTGGCTGGCCATAAAGCCATGGGTGTCGGCCCCGCCGACGCACCAGGTCTCGTTGAACTGCAGGCCCTTGCGGATCACCTGGTCGCCGACAAACCACAGGCGGTGCTTGCGATAGAGGCCGTCATGGCCACGGGTCTCCACATACTCTGTGAGGTAGTACTCGTGGCGACGGTCACCGAAGATCGCGGCCATGTCCTCCGCGCGCTGGAAGATGCCCAGGTGTCGCTGGTTCTGCGATCCGGCCCGGCGCAGGATGGCGGGAAAGGCAAACCCTGCCTTTTCGATCTGCAGCAGGACCCGGTCCAGGGTCGGATTGCGCAGCAGCAGCACCTTTGGGGCCACCACACCGTCGACACCGGCCAGGCGCTCGGCAATCATGTGTCGGCGGCTGGCGCGGATCTGGGCGGGGGGATCGACCACCGGCAGGCCCGATTCCGCCACCAGCCGGTCTATGACCTTCAAAACCAGGGGATTGGTGTCCGGGTCCGAGACCATGTTCCAAAGCACGTCGAGCCTCGACACGTCCCATCGACGCGGCTTTCGGTAGTAGCCCGGCGTGATGTGAAGCCGCTTCCATGCCACCCGATCTGGGCTCAGGCGTTCGAGAAGATCGTTGGCGTCATTGTTTCCCTGGATCACGACGCGGCTGCCGGGGCTAAAGTCGATGACCCGGTCGTCATCGGTCCCCATCAGGCAGCCTACCCGCAGGGGACGGGTCTGGGGCGGGATTGCGGGCGGCATTGTGGGCGATGAGGACACGTCCCTTCCTAAAATGCGCCTTTGCGACCCGCAAGACCCGACCGATCAGCGGCTTTTCGCCCGCCGCGAACAGGGTTAGCGTCGCGAGATGAACGACGTCGTTCGCCTTTTGCTGCTGGTGGCCCTGGCTGGGACCGCCGTGACCTTCGCGGGCTCGGCGGCGATCTGGTTCTTTGATGAGGACCGCCGGATCGGTCGCGCCCTGCGTCGCGTCCTGAAAGGCGAGCCGGAGGCCATGCTGGTGGCTCGGGGTCGGGGGCGAGGCGTGGGCTTTTCCTTCGCGACAGGGTCGGCCGCCGTGGCCTGGGACTCCGGGGCCTGGTGCCTGATCTACCGCATCGACGAACTGATCGGCGCCGAGCTGGTGGTCGATGGCCAGGTGGCGGCGCGGGTCTATCGCGGCGAGCCGCGCCGGGCCCT
>JANPAO010000222.1:0-2646 GCA_031429955.1 Phenylobacterium sp.
CTGTCACCGGCGGGCAAGGCCCACCCCTACACCATGTGGCGGGGTCTCCAAGTGGCCGCCGAACGGACAGGCCAGAAGATCGCCTTCATCCAGTCCGGTCGGTTCTTCAATCAGGTGGCCGCCGATATGTATCGGGCCAGCGCGGCGGAGCACTGTCCCAGCGTCCGGCAGATCTTTGTCGATGGCCAGGACAACGACCTCTATCATCAGGTCTGGGGTGCGGCTGACCTCTTCCTGTCCCTGGCCGACAGCATCCAGGAGACCTTCGGCCTGACCCCGGTGGAGGCCATGGCGGCGGGCCTGCCGGCCCTGGTGAGCGATTGGAATGGCTACAAGGACACCGTTCGGGACGGCCTCGACGGGTTCCGCATCCCCACTTGGTCGCCCGCTCCCGGCGACGGAGGCGACTTCGCCCGCGACTTCGAGACCGGCACCGATCACTACGATCTCCACCTGTCGCGGATGAGCACCACGGTCTCGGTGGACTTCGCTGTCTTGGTGGACCGGCTGAGCGCCCTGGTGGTGGACGCCGATCTGCGGCAGCAGCTTGGAGACAACGGCCGCAAGCGTGCGCGCGAGGTCTTCGACTGGGCCGTGGTCTATGCCCAGTATCGCGCCCTCTGGGCCGAGCAGACAGCGATGCGCCAGGCCCACACAGCACGGCCGGGTCCGGCCTCATCCCCCAGCCACGGCGACCCCTTCACCGCCTTCGCCACCTATCCCACCCACCACATCGGACCCCAGACGCGGGTTTCCCAGGGGCCTGATCCGGGGCGACAGCAACACGACCGGTTGGCTGACGGCCTATTTACCCTGTGGCCCACAGACGGGGCCCTGCTGGACAGCATCCTGGCGCAGGTGGTGATGGGAGAATTGACGGTTCAGGCCCTGGCTGATCTCAACAAGACCACGCCCTCGGCGGTGGTGGTGGTGGTGTCTCGGCTGGCGAAGATGGGGTTGATCAGGCTTTCACCGCCCGTAGGGTGATTTGCAGTTCCTTGGCCACGCCCCAGAGCTGGGCGGCGGCTTCCCGCAGGCCCTCCTGGGTAATCTCGCCGCGATCACGCTTGGCGACCCAGGTGGAATCATAGACCTGGATCGCGCTCTCCACCTCGAAGTCGACGTCCATCAGGACCGCCAGCATGGTGTAGTTGGCTCGCGCCTCCATCCAGGTCAGGTTCTGAGCCTTGGACATCATCTGAAAGGTGAGGGGCGTGAAGGCCCGGACGTGGGTGGGGTCCGACCAGAAGGTATCGTGCCGCACATGGGGCACATGGATCTCCACCCGCCCACCGGGTGCCGTGACCCGATAGATCTCGCGCAAGACGGCGGCAAAGACCGAAAACTCCGCACCGACATGCTCCAGCACGTGTTTGAGCAGCACATGCTCGAAGGCGTTGGAAGGCAGGTCCCACGGGGTCTGTTCGATATCCAGTCTTTGGTCGGGCTCGCACTCGGGGAAATTGTCGACATTCAGCCAGCCGTCGCGCTTGTCGAAGCCGCATCCCAGATTGAGCTTCATCATTGCGTCCCTGCCAACTGTCGATCCCAGGCTCAACATGTTCCCATCCGATGGCCGGCGGCAAGCACTCGCCAATGTTGCAATGCTCTGGCGCAACGGGAGCCCAGACGTCTGTGCACGTTTCTTGCGGATAGAGTGCCTATTGCGTGGGGCGAGCCGATGACTTAAGCGCCGAACCTTCGTTTTGGGGGAAGAATATGGCCGACGCCGGTCCCAAGCCTGCCGCACTGTCCCTGGACGCTGTGCGCGCGCGGCTGGACGAGATCGACGCCGCCCTCCTGGCCCTGGTGGATGAGCGTGCCGGCCTTGCCCAGGACGTGGCCGCCGCCAAGCAGGCGGCCGGCGACGGCGACAAGTTTGCCCTGCGCCCCGGTCGCGAAACCGCCCTGCTGCGTCGGCTGCTGGCAAGGGACCGCGCCGCAGCCCGCCCGAGCCTGGTGGTCCGTATCTGGCGCGAACTCATCGGTGACAGTCTCTCGCGTCAAGGCCCCTTCCACCTCACGGTCTGGGGCGGCAAGGACGCCGCGCGCACAACGGAGTTGGCCCGCCATCGCTTTGGGGCCGCCCCGACTCTGCGCGCAGCCGCAAAGTCTGACGAGGCACTGGCCGCAGCCAAGACCGCCGGCGGGGTTGGTATCCTGGCCCTGACCTCAGATACCCCCTGGTGGGGGCGTTTGCTGGCCGATCCCAAGCTGCAGGTGTTTGCCGCCCTGCCCTGCCTTTCCGCCTGGGGCCCGATGAGTGCCCTGGCCGTCGCCGAGGTGGAGGTGGGGCCCACCGGCGATGATCGCACCTTCTGGGTCACCGATGCCCCCGGTTCGGCGGCCACCATCGAGGCCGCCCTCTCCCGCGACGGGGTGGCCGGAGAGATCATCGCCGAGGCCGGTGGCCTGAAGCTGTTTGCCCTGATGGGCTTCTATCAGGCCGGGGACGAGCGCCTGGCCCGAGCACCGGGACGACTGTCTGGAGTTATCGGGGCTGCACCCTCCCCCCTGGACGTGTAAGAGGCAGGCCTCACCTAGCCTTGAAGCTTGCCATGACCAACCTTTCCCTCGACCGCGCCACCGCCCCCCGCCCGATCCCCAAGCCGGGTATTCTGGACATCGCCTGCTATGTCCCCGGCA
>JANPAO010000223.1:0-3296 GCA_031429955.1 Phenylobacterium sp.
ACAAGTTAGGCGCTGACTACCGCGGTGATCCGGCCTCAGCTCTGCTCGAGGTCCTGGACCCCGAGCAGAACGGCACCTTCGCCGACCACTATCTGGAGGTCGACTACGACCTGTCGCCTGTGATGTTTGTCACCACCGCCAACAGCTTGAACATGCCCCAGCCGCTGCTGGACCGCATGGAGATCATCCGCATCCCCGGCTACACCGAGGATGAGAAGCTGGAGATCGCCAAGCGCCACCTGCTGCCCAAGCTGACCAAGGATCACGGCCTGACGGCGGCTGAGTTCGTGGTGCCCGATGAGGCGATCCGCGACCTGATCCGTTTCTATACCCGGGAAGCCGGGGTGCGGTCTCTGGAGCGGGAGATGGGTAACCTTGCCCGCAAGACCGTGCGGGATCTGGGTCGGGAGAAGGCGGCCTCGATCACCATCGATGAGACGCGGCTGGCCAAGTATGCCGGGGTCAAGAAGTACCACCACGGTGAGACGGACGAAGAAGACCAGGTCGGCATCATCACCGGGCTGGCCTATACCGACTTCGGCGGTGACATCCTGACGATCGAAGCCATCAAGATGCCGGGCAAGGGACGCATGTCCATTACCGGCAACCTGAAGGACGTGATGAAGGAGTCGATCACGGCCGCGGCCAGCTATGTCCGCAGCCGCGCAACCGCCTTTGGTTTGGAACCACCGATCTTCGATAAGACTGATGTCCACGTCCACGTGCCTGAGGGGGCAACCCCTAAGGATGGTCCCTCGGCCGGGGTCGCCATGGCGGTGGCCATGGTCTCGGTGCTCACTGGCATTCCGATCCGCAAGGATATCGCCATGACTGGCGAGATCACGCTGCGGGGTCGGGTGTTGCCCATCGGGGGCTTGAAGGAAAAGCTGCTGGCGGCCCTGCGTTCGGGGGTCAAGACAGTGCTGATCCCGCAGGATAACCTGAAGGACCTGGCCGACATTCCCGACAATGTGAAGTCGGCCATCGAAATCATCCCCGTGAAGATGGTCGATGATGTCCTGGCCCTGGCCCTGACCCGCCCGCTGGTGCCCATCGAGTGGTCTCCGCCGGAAACCTCCACCCTCCCAGTGGCAGTTGACGACGGCGATCCTGAGACGGTTCTGACCCACTAAAACGACGATCAGTGACGAATTTGTGGGCGGCGCGGGGCATTCTCGCGCCGCCTTCGTTTGACGCCCGACGCGAGACGGCCATAATCGTCTCACGCGAAACAGCGTTCAATCACCGCGGGGGGTCCGCGGACGGAAAACGGGCTGGGAGAAACACCACATGACCAAGGCCGAACTCGTCACGGCGATCGCCGACAAGGCGGGCCTCAACAAGGCTCAGGCAAAGGACGCACTGGAAGCCTTCATCGACTCCGTCACCGCGTCGCTGAAGAGTGGCAATGAAGTTCGACTGGTTGGCTTTGGCAGCTTTGTGCCCGTGAGCCGCGCTGCAGGCACCGCGCGAAATCCGCGCACCGGTGAAACCGTCCAGCGTGCCGCCTCCAAGACCGCCCGCTTCCGGGTCGGCGAGGGACTGAAGAGTGCGCTGAACTAGGCGTCCGTGCCGCGCATATGAAATTGCCGAAGGGGCGGTGACCAAAACGGTCGCCGCCCTTTTTCGTGAAGCCTTGGCGTGGATCCCTTACAGAGGGTAGAACCCGTCTCCGGCATCGGGGGCGGCTAGCTCAGTTGGTCAGAGCACCTGGTTTACACCCAGGGGGTCGGGGGTTCGAGCCCCTCGCCGCCCACCATCCTGGTCCGCCAACCGCGTACAGGTCTTCGTCTGGAACCCATGCAATATCGCCCCCTTGGCAAGACTGGCCTGACGGTTTCGGAGATCGGCCTCGGCTGTGCCAGTTGGTGGGGGCAGCGGGCTTTCAGTGAACGCGCGGCGTTGGGGCTGGTTCACGAGGCCCTTGATCGGGGTATCACCTTCTTCGACACCGGATCTAGCTATTCCGCCGGCAACGCCGAGCCACGGCTGGGCCGTGCCCTGCAAGGGCGCGATCTCACCGGCCTGGTGATCGCCACCAAGGCCGGAACTCGGCATGACGGTCGCCGCATCGTGCGCGACATGTCCCCCGAAGGCATTGAAGCCAGCGCCCTGCGCAGCCTTTCCCACCTGGGACTTGAGCGCCTGCCGCTGCTGCAACTGCATGGCCCGTCGCTGGGCGATCTGAACGACGAATTGCGCACCCGGCTGCAGAGCCTGAAGGCGCGCGGGCTAATCCAGGCTCTCGGAGTCAACAGTTTCGACAGCGCCGTGGTGGATCACGTCATCACCCTGCCCGAGTTCGATGTGGTGATGGTGGACTACAACGTCCTGCGCCCGGAGCGCGCGCCGCTGATCGCCCGGGCTGCGGCGGCGGGGAAGGGGGTTCTGGCTGGGATGCCCCTGGCCATGGGCCACACCGGCGGTCAGGTGTTCCGGCCGCGCCGACCGCGCGATATCTGGTACGCCCTGCGCGCCCTGGGCCGACACCGGAGGGAGGTGCTGGCCGGGCGGCGCTTCGGCTTTCTAAACGACCAACCTCAGATCTCGGGACCCCAGGCGGCCCTGGCCTATGTGCTGAACAATCCGCAGGTGGCCTGTGCGGTGTTTGGGACGACGCGGATGCCTCACCTGCTGGAAAACATTGCGGCGTCCGGACTTGCACTCTCGCCGGTTATCCTTCGGCAGATCGAGCAGGCCCAGGGCACCGACACCCACCCCATTGTCCCCTGAAGCGGATAGGGGTTCAATGTAAGGGGCAGCGGCGGCACCTAGACCCTTCGCGCCCTGGGAGGACGCAAGATGGCTGATGGTGCGATGAAGCTTGAGGACGAAGCGCGCGCGCGCGCCTATTCGATCCCGCTGGAGGACATGCATCCAGGCGATCCCGAACTCTTTCATAGCGGCACCCACTGGCCCTATTTCGAGCGCCTGCGGAAGGAAGACCCGGTCCACTACTGTAAGGCCAGCGAGTTTGGCCCCTACTGGTCGGTGACTCGCTACAACGACATCATGGCGGTCGACACCAACCACGCGGTCTTCTCGTCGGAGGCGGCGCTGGGCGGGATCACCATTCGCGATGCCCGCGCCGATCTTCGTCGCCCGAGCTTCATTGCCATGGACCCGCCTAAGCACGACGTCCAGCGCAAGACGGTCAGCCCCATCGTCTCGCCGCACAATCTCCAGCAGATGGAACCCATCATTCGCGAGCGGGCAGCCAAGATCCTCGACGCCCTGCCGATCGGCGAGGAATTTGACTGGGTGGACCGGGTTTCCATCGAACTGACAACCCAGAT
>JANPAO010000224.1:0-5758 GCA_031429955.1 Phenylobacterium sp.
GCCGAGCTGATCATCGATGGCCAGGTGGTGGCGAGGGCACACCGCGACGAGCCGCGACGGGCCCTGGACCAGAGGGTCAGCCATGCCACCCGCGTCACCCTGCGCTTGATTTTCGATGATGCCCGCAACCCTGATTTCGAGCTGGACCTATGGGTCGCAGGCGACGAGGCACGCCGGGTGGCGGCCTCGCCAGGTGCTGCGGTGCTGGAGGCCAGCCAGTGGCTGGCCCGGGCCGAGGCCATCCTGCGTCGCCCCAGGGCGCCGCACGTCCAGGGTGCCATAGGCACGGTGCCGAGCCCGCCCGCTGTCGCACCGCGCGCAGGGGCCGAGCCGCCACCCTGGGAAGACGACGAGGCCACGACCTTGACCGAGCATCGTTAAACTTGACGCTGTAAATTAATGCGCGCACCCTCCCCCCATCTGATCCCTGGGAGGTTCACATGACCAACTTGCTGGCCGCCGCGGCCTTCTTCGTCCTGCTGCATCTGCTGATCTCGGGCACATCCCTGAGAGCGGTGCTCACCCGAACCCTTGGCGAAGGCCCCTATATGGGACTGTTCTCCCTGGCCTCCGTCGCCGGCCTGGCGTGGCTCGGGATGAGCTTTGCCGCCAGTCGAACCGCCGCCTGGAACCTGGCCTACTGGGACATCACCCCGATCACCTGGAAGATCCAGTTGGGGCTCCAGGCCTTGGCCCTGCTGTTCGTGGTGGTGGGGCTGACCACCCCCAACCCCACCAGCGTGCGGCAGGAGGGGGCGCTGGATCGTCCCGATGTGGTGAAGGGAATGCTGCGGATCACCCGCCACCCCTTCCTGTGGGGCGTGGCCCTGTGGGCGGCGGGCCACCTGCTGGTGAACGGCGACCGGGCGAGCATCGTGATGTTTGGTGCCCTGCTGATCCTGGCGATTTTCGGTACGGCCAGCATCGACGCCAAGCGCAAGCTGGCGCTGGGAGACACCTGGAGCGCCTTCGCCACCCAGACCTCCAACATTCCCTTCGCAGCCATCCTGGCGGGCCGCCAGTCGCTCAGGCTCGGCGAGATCGGCCTGTGGCGGATCGCCCTGGCAATTGTCATCTACGGTGCCCTGGTGATGGGTCACCCGTTCCTGTTCGGTGTGTCGGCGGTGTCTTGATTGGTCACATAACCCCCGCCCGAGGTCACGCGATCGCCCGCAACCCTTTTGCCCTCACCAGATTCAGCAGCTTCAGCGACGGCCCGTCCGGTCGCTTTTCGCCACGCTCCCACTTGCTCACCGCATCCTTGCGCACATTCAGGTAGCTGGCGAACACCGGCTGAGACACCAGCTCACGTTCCCGCAACGCTCTGATTTCTTCTGGTGCCATAGGCGTCACCGGCGTCAGGCACAAAGCGTCGAATTCGCGCATGGTCGCCTTGTCGATGACACCGGCGCGGTGCAGTCCGCTGGCGGTCTTGTGGACCGTTTGCAGGATGTCGCTCTCAGCCTTGGTGTCCATCTTTGCCATCGCTTGTAACCTCTGAAATCTCACCTGTAGCGCTCACCCGCTCCAACGCCTCGGAATCCAGGCTGAGGAAGGTCGCAGCCAATTTCCTGAGCGCCTTGAGTTCCTTGGGCGTGATGTTCGCCGTCTGGTTCTTGGCAAAGCCGTGGACGAAGAAACTGTGTCCGCCGACCTTGAACACGATGATCGTCCGAAAGCCGCCGGACTTACCGCCACCCTCACGGGCGATCCTTTGCTTGAAGACGCCACCTCCGAGATCGGCGTCCCATAGTCCGGACGCCACAGCCTTGGCAGCCTCGAGCAACTCGGCGTTTCTCAAGTCCGCCTTGCGGGCGAACTTCGAAAACGCCTTGGTAAGGTACACCCTCATCGGCTAAAGCGTCCACATAATATAGCTCTAGGGACTAGCTTTCTTCAATCCGATCATTGTCTTGATCGACATTGACCCGCGTCGGCACCACGGAATTGGCATGTCAGCATCGCGCGAAAGGAAGACAACAAAACGTTTTGGCTGAAGTTTACATGGGCCAGCCAGGTCGGAGAATAACCCCGCCCGCTCATCCCGGCGAAGGCCGGGACGTGGATTCTCGTTTGAAGTATAACAGGTGGTGGGAGAAGGCCTCAACGGGGGTGCGAAACCCACCGATCTTTGCCCTCCGGCCCAGCAGATCCCCTACAAATCCGCGTAGACGTGGGTTTCGCCTGCCATGCCGGGGTGGGTCAGCGCGCCCTTGTGGGCAGGACCCACCAGTTGGGCGTACTTCCAAAGGGCACCGGAGCCGTAGTTGGTGACCCGGGGCTTCCAGTGGCGGCGGCGGTTTTCCAGTTCGATGGGATCCACCTCGAGGTCCAGGATCCCGGCATCGGCATCGATATTGATGATATCGCCGTCCTGGATGAGGGCGATGGGACCGCCCAATTGAGCCTCGGGCCCGATGTGGCCGATGCACAGACCACGGGTTCCGCCGGAGAAGCGTCCGTCGGTGATCAGGGCCACCTTGTCGCCCCGGCCCTGGCCCGAGAGGGCGGCTGTGGTGGACAGCATTTCGCGCATGCCCGGGCCGCCGCGCGCGCCTTCGTAGCGGATCACCAAGACATCGCCGTCCTTGTAGTCGCCAGCCTCAACGGCGGCAAAGCAGGCATCCTCGCCATCAAAGCAGCGGGCCGGACCCCGGTGGCTGCGGTGACTGGTCATGCCTGCCACCTTGACGATGGCTCCGTCGGGGGCCAGCGAGCCCCACAGCCCCACCACCCCGCCGGTGGGCGAGAGCGGGTTGGAGACAGGGCGGATCACCACCTGGTCGTCGCGCCATTTCACGTCCTTGAGGTTCTCGGCGATGGTCTTACCGGTGACCGTCATGCAGTCGCCATGGATATAGCCGCCCTCCAGCAGGGTCTTCAGCAGCATGGGCATGCCCCCGGCTTCCCCCATGTCCTTGGCCACGAACCGGCCGCCGGGCTTGAGGTCGGCGATATAGGGGGTGCGGGCGGCGATCTCGGCGAAGTCGCGCAAGGTGAACTCAATGCCGCACTCATGGGCCATGGCCGGCAGGTGAAGACCGCCATTGGTGGACCCCCCCGTCGCGGCCACCACCACCGCGGCGTTCTCGAAGGACTTGCGGGTGACGATGTCCCGGGGCCGAAGCTGTTCGGCGATCAGCCGCACCACCGTCTCGCCGGACGCCACGGCATAGGCGTCGCGGGACAGATAGGGGGCCGGAAGGGAGGCCGAGAGCGGCAGGGCCAGGCCGATGGCTTCGGAGACACAGGCCATGGTGTTGGCGGTGAACTGGCCCCCGCAGGCGCCGTCGGAGGGACAGGCATGCTCCTCCAGACTGCAGAGGTCCTCCAGGCTCATGCGGCCCGCCGAATGCATGCCGACCGCCTCAAACACGTCCACCACAGTGACATCCCGGCCCTGCCAACTGCCCGGCAGGATCGAGCCTCCATAGAGGAAGACGCTGGGGACGTTCAGCCGCAGCATGGCCATCATCATTCCCGGCAGGGACTTGTCGCAGCCGGCGATGCCCACCAGGGCGTCATAGCCGTGGCCGCGCATGGTCAGTTCCACAGAGTCAGCGATCACGTCGCGGCTGACCAGGGAGGAGCGCATGCCCTCATGGCCCATGGCGATGCCGTCGGTGACGGTGATGGTGCAGAACTCACGCGGAGTGGCCCCGGCGTTCTTGACCCCCACCGACACCGCATGGGCCTGACGCATGAGGGCGGTGTTGCAAGGTGCCGCCTCGTTCCAGCAGGAGGCCACCCCCACGAAGGGCTGGGCGATCTCGCGGCTGCCGAGTCCCATGGCGTAATAGTAGGACCGGTGCGGCGCGCGGGCCGGGCCTTCCGTCACATGGCGGCTCGGGAGGTTGGACTTGTCCCAGGTTCCGTCGGGCTTGCGGGTCACAGCGAGGTCTCCACCAAAATCAGTGGCGCATCCCTAGAGCCTGTTCCGATAAGTGGGAACCGGTTATCGGATCGAAACAGGCTCTAACTTTTGGAATGAGAGCCCTTTCCCTTTCGAGGGTTCCGTCGAATGGGAATGGGCTCCAGCGGCCCAAACGCGTCCTTGGAAGACGCCTTCGCACTTCAGACCTTGAAGCGAGGCCAGTCGGGCATGGGGATCTTCACCGGAGCCCCAGCCTGGGTGGTGGCCAGGTGCAGCAGGAAGCTGGCGATCCCGGCGGCGCCCTGCATGTAGCCGGTCTGGGTTTCGATGAAGTCTGGCCGGGTGCGGTGTTCGGCCTGGGGCCAGCGGCGACCGGCTGAGTCCTGATCGGCCTGGCCCTCGATCACCACCGCACAGCGTTCGGCCAGGTCATGATAGGCGCTGTCGCCGGTGCGGGCGGCCATCAGCAGGGCAAATTCCCCCACACCGGCATCGCCGCAGCACTGGCCAAAATTGTTCCACAGCCCCTTGGAGCGGGTTTCCGGCGCGCCGGTTGCCAACAGCCCTGCCACCAGAGACCGCGCCTCCTCCAGCCAGACAGCCTCGCCGGTGACATCGTGCAGTTCCAGCAGCAGCCGACCGGTGCCTGCCGGTCCGTGACAGGCCCCCAGGTAGAAGAAGGGCTTAGGCACGTCTTCGGTGTGGCAAACCAGCTTGCCAGAGCCCATTGGGGTGGCGCGGCTGAGGGTATAGCGCGCGGCCTCGCGGGCCGCGACCAGGTATCGTGGCTCGCCGGTCGCCCGGTGCAATTGCAAGAGGAAGTAGCCAACCCCCGCGCCCCCATGGGCAAAGTTCGGGGCGGTGAAGGGAAAGGGCATGTCCGACATCAACCGCCAGCGCAGGCCGTCGGGATCGACCTCCACCACTTCCAGCAGACGCTCGCCGGTCGCGATCGCCCACTCGAGGGCCTGGGGGTGGACCTTGTGCTCATGGGCGTAGAGCAGGACCAGACCCGCACCCGCCGCGCCCACCGACTGGTCATAGATCTCACGGTCGCCGGTGAAGCCGGTGATGTCGGAAAAGGGCATGGGCTCGATCCAGCCGATCCCGGCCCCGAGCTCCGTGGCCTGGGCGCGCACCATGTCGAGACAGCGGGTGGCGCCAGCCGCAAATTCGGGCCGACCGCTGGCCCGCGCCAGTTCGGTGAGAGTAAAGGCATAGCCCGGCCAGCCGGTGGAGGGACTGATGGACAGTTTCTCCTTGGCAGCCAGATAGGCAAGCACCTCCTGGCCGGCTTCCACCGCCTCAGCCAGGGCGTCCTTGTCCTGGCCGGCGGCATGGACCTCCAGCAGCAACAGGATGATCCCGCAGGCACCGTGATAGAGGGTGTAGTCTGATGAGGCGTCGGCCTGGTCTGTCCGCCGCCACTTGGCCCGGCCCTCCACCCGCTGGGCGCGGATGAAACGCACGGCCTCAAGGGCCGATGTCAGATGGTCGGTCATGGCGATCTCCCCAGCGGGGGCGTGATCGGCCCCTCTATTGCCCCCTAGATGCGGTGGCCGGGCGGTAGGGGTCAAGCACCAGGCGGCACCCAAATGCCCAGGCATTGAACTCTCTGCCGAAACCGGTTCGTATCCGCCGGCTCAGGAAGGCTCGATCATGGCGACAGATGTCACTGCGGAAACACCGCCTTCGGTGCGACCCGTCAACCGGCTGGGGTCCATTCTGGCCGGGTCAGCGGGCAATCTGGTGGAGACCTATGACTGGTTCGTCTACGCCGCCTTTGCCCTCTATTTCGCCAAGGTCTTCTTCCCGGACGGCGACCAGACCGCCCAGCTGCTGAACGCCGCCGCCGTGTTCGGGGTCGGCTTCTTCGCCCGGCCG
>JANPAO010000225.1:0-3598 GCA_031429955.1 Phenylobacterium sp.
CTTGGGGTCACCTGGCCAGATGCCTTCGAGCAGGCCACCCGTCGTCACCTCAAGGCGACTTTGGGTCTCGACCTCTAGCCCTCCGTATCCACCGAGGCCTGCATGGCCGGCCCGTAGCGCGCGCCCGAGACCGTCTCAGCATTCACGATGGCATCAACCCGCGCCAGCACGTCGGCTGACAGGGTGATCGCCGAAGCGCCAGCGTTCTCCACCATGTGGTCGGGGTTGGTGGTTCCGGGAATGGGGATGATGTTTTCGTCCCTGGCCAGCAGCCAGGCTAGGCACAGTTGCGCCGGGGTGCAGCCCGCATCGCGCGCCAAGCCCTTGAAAGCCGACAGAAGTTCCAGATTGGCGCTCAGGGCCTCGCCCTGGAACCGGGGCATCCCCAAGCGCATGTCACCCTCCTGAAACGCACTGGGGTCCGATGCGCCGCCAGCCAGGAATCCCCGGCCAACCGGACTGAAGGCCACAAATGTCACCCCCAGATCGCGACAGGCCTGCAGGACGGCGATCTCCGGATTGCGCGTCCAGGGGGAGTATTCGGTCTGTAGCGCGGCAATGGGGTGGACGGCATGGGCACGGCGCAGGGTGTCGGCCGACACCTCCGACAGGCCGATGGTCTTGATCTTTCCCGCCGCCACCAGGTCAGCCAGGGCGCCGACGCTCTCCTCGATCGGGACGCGCCGGTCCCAGCGGTGCAGGTAATAGAGGTCGATGACGTCGGTCTTCAGCCGCCTCAGGCTGCCCTCACAGGTGGCCTTCAGCACATCGGGATGGCCGTTCATCTCGCGCTTGTCGCCATTGGTTAGGCCGCACTTGGAGGCCAGGACATAGTCGCCGCGCCGGTCGCCCAGCACCTCGCCAATCAGGGTCTCGTTGTGGCCGACGCCATAGACGGCGGCGGTGTCGAGGAAGGTGTAGCCGGCGTCCAACGCCCCCTTTAGCACCCGCTCGGCCTGGTCGCGGGGCGCCGCGGGCCCATAGCCGTGGGACAGGCTCATACAGCCAAGGCCGATGGCGGAGACCTCGAAGGGCCCGAGCTGACGTGTCTGCATCTGAAGTCTCTCCGCGCCCAGGCGCCGCGCCTTTTGCGGTGCGAACCCGGACCCGTCAACCGCAGGGTCTAAGGATTGACGTTCAACTTGATGCGGATCCATCCCGCCTGGGCCAGGGTGGCCGGCACCTGGACATTGGCCGCCAGCTTCAGGGCGGTGGCCGCGTCAGGGTCGGTGGCTGGATCCCCGTCCACCACCTTGCACTGGGTCAGGGCCGTCCCATTGACCAGGCACTCAACGATGTAGGCGTTGGAGTCGGAGACCTCACGGGGGAGATCTTCGCCTCGAGGCGGGGATGCCAGGACGGCCGTCAGAGCCAGAATTGGAAGCAGCATGGGACCTCAGCACGACCGAATACTTACTCAAAAGTAAAGATCGACCGCAGGCAAGCGTCTCGTTTCGGCGATCTCGAGGCGGTCTGAGGCAATCCCCATGCCGAAACGCAAAAAACCCCGCGTGAGCGGGGCTTTAAGAGATCTTGGGTGCGGGGACAGGATCAATTCATAACCACACCTGGTCAGTTCGGGCGGCATAAAGAACTCACCATCAAAGGTAGGCCGCATGACGGAACATTCAATTTTCACGAACTTACAAATACTTATGAGGATTACACATGTCAGAATTAACACCTGAATTCTTCAATGATCGCGATGTCGCCCGATTGCTCGGAATGTCTCCGAGTTGGATTCGCGTTCAACGCTATTACCGTCGCCACGGTCGAGATCACGTGTTGGCGATTGACCCTGTAATGATTGGATCCAGTCCCCGTTACCGTCGGGACCACGTCGATGCGATGATCGCCCATCTCAGGACGGGATCCTCCATGTAATTTCATGTGGCAAAGCCGGTGGCATCTCAGACTGGGGGGCCACAATCAACAAATAAGGCTTTGATATTAAACAATTATACCATTCCTTTCAAGCGTTATAGCCACCTATTATGCTTCCATTTTAGCCAGAGCACTGAGCTGCTTCCATCTTCCCAAATGGTGACCTTACTGTGGCCAATGATCTGAACCACGAGCGTGACGGACAGGACTCAGCCCTTGATCCTTGGCTACGGTTGCGGCCCGACGCCGAACTAATCGTCCAGGACTGGCTACTGCATGGCTGCGCTCACTTCGGCAGGCAGCGGGAGCGCAAAGACGCCGACCTGGGCCGGTTTTCGTCCGTCTTGGCGCTAGTCATTGCAAACACCCTGCGTGCAGGTCACCAGCCGGTGTTCAACCGCGTTCATTATGGCCGTCAGCACAGCGACTACAGCGGCGACACCATCTATCACCCCGCTTGGCTGGGAACGAAGAACCTCAAGTCGGCGGTGGACGCCCTAGCGGAACGTGAGCATCTCAGCACCAAGCTAGGGCACCGGGGGAAGGACTTCGGCCCCGGAAAGCAATCTGCCTTTTCACCGACTGAAGGCTTCCTTGGCGAACTGCTACGTCGGGGCGTCACATTAGAATGCGTTGAGCGGGACGACCAAGGGCCGGTGCTGAGGCTAAAGGACGATGAAAAACACCTAGTTCCATACGATCCGAGCCTGCCCCCGGTATCTGGTTGGATTGAGAATTTACGTGAGTTCAACGCCTACCTGGGGAACCAGAAATTGGGCTTGGCCATCCCTCCCGATTTGAAGAAAGAGTTCTTTGCCCAGTTCGACCAAGGGGCCGATCGAAGGCCGAGGCCCGATAGCCAGAACGTCGGCCTGTACCGGGTCTTCAACAAGCGACAGTGGGAACAAAATGGTCGCTTCTATGGAGGCTGGTGGCAGCTCATTCCATCGCGCTGGCGACCGTTCATAACAATCAATGGAGAGGGGACCACAGAACGGGACTTCTCTGGCTTTCTCACTAGGGCCGCATACCACCGAGATGGCATCGAGTATGCGGTCGATGATCCGTATGAAATTCCTGAAATCCGACAGGTGAGCGACGCCGAGGGTCTCGATTGGGCAAAGGTGCGGAAGAGCCTAAAGCTGATGCACAACACCCTGCTCAATGCCAGCGCCACCGACAAGATCAACCACATACCGAACCTGACATTGCCCAAAGGATGGACGAGGGCTCGCGTCTACGAGATCATCGCAAACCATCACGACCCAATCCGCGAGCACTTCCGCAAGGGCGAGGGTCTTGAATTGATGAATTTGGAATCCCGTATTTGCGAGGATGTCATGATGAATGGGTTGAAAGAAAACATCCCAGTCCTGCCGATACATGACTCCTTCCTCGTCCCAGATCGAGCGAGCGAGTGGTTAGAGGCGACGATGAAAGATTGTTATCGGAGACAGTTTTCATTTGACCCGAAGATCCACTAGGCAACCATCTGGGTCCTTAGAGGGACTGCTTACCTTTAATCTCTCATAGTAGGAACCGTAACAGGGCAACCCTACCTACAGGCATCCGCATTCTGAACACAGAGCGGACAATTGCCTTTCCTGATCTGCTCGGCACATATTGAGCGGCCCGCAACCTCATCGGACTGAGGGCGTGTTTTTCGGCTTATCCGTGCCGCAAGAGGGCCAGTCATGAAGTCGTCGATCTGCTC
>JANPAO010000226.1:0-1945 GCA_031429955.1 Phenylobacterium sp.
TGGTCGGCGACCCTTCGCCATTGGTCCCTGGCGCTGATCGCGTCGTCTTGGGCGAAGGCGGTGCCGACAAAGGCGGAGACCACGCGTCGGCCGCTCTTGCCGGCATGGGCCAGCACGTTCCTCATGAAGTGGACGCGGCAGCGCTGCCAGGTGCAGGAGAGCACCTTGCTCACCGCGGCCTTGATGCCTTCGTGGGCGTCGGAGATCACCAGCTTGACGCCCCGCAGGCCGCGCCGCGCCAGGCTCCTCAGGAACGCCGTCCAGAAGGTCTCGGCCTCGGAAGGGCCGACGGTCATGCCTAGCACCTCCCTGCGGCCGTCGGCGTTGGCGCCCACCGCCACGATAACGGCCACCGAGACGATGCGCCCGGCCTGGCGCTGCTTCACATAGGTGGCGTCGATCCACAGATACGGCCAGTCGCCCTCGATCGGGCGATCCAGGAAGGCGTGGACCCGCTCGTCGATCTCTTCGCACAGTCGGCTGACCTGGCTCTTGGAAATGCCGCTCATCCCCATGGCCTTGACCAGGTCGTCCACCGAGCGGGTCGAGATCCCCTGGATGTAGGCCTCCTGGATCACCGCAGTCAGGGCCTTCTCCGCCAGCCGCCAGGATAGCTGGTGCCCTTGTGGACGGCCTCGCCGAAATAGACCCGGTTGTTCAGGGCCTTGTAGAGGAAGCCCTTGTCGATGGGCTTGCCGCGCTTGTTCAGGGCCCCTGCGGCGACCAGTTCCCGGGTCAGCAGCGTAGCCGATCCCAGCTCGACGAATCGCTCGAACATCCCTCGGATGGCGCGGGCCTCGGTCTCATTGATGATCAGCTTGCGGTCCACGACGTCGTAGCGCATCGGCACGAACCCTCCCATCCACACCCGGCAGCGCCCGCACCAGGGCCGCGCTGATTGACGCCGGACTGCATCTCTTCTCAGAGCGGCCGATCGATGCCGTTCCGGTCGATGACATCGTCAGCACGGCGGGGGTGGTCAAGGGGAGCTTCTTCAACCACTTCAACGACAAGCACGCCTTTGCAAACGCCATCGCCACGGAATTGCGGCTCAACGTCGAGGCGCGGGTCGCCGAGGCCAATCGCGAGATTCATGATCCGTTGGAGCGCCTGACGGGAGGGATGGTCGTCGCGGTGGAATTTGCGCTCTCGCAGCGCAAGCGGGCGATGGTGATGTTGCGTGGCATGACATGGGCAACATCGCGCGATCATCCGCTCAATGCCGACCTGCGTGACGACATCGATGCCTGTGTCGCTGCCGGGTACTTCAATGTGCAAGCCGCAAGGTCGGGCCTACTTTTCTGGCTTGGCTCCTGTCAGATGTTGAGGTGGATGTCCTGGCCCAAGACTTGTCACGCCAGGATGCTACGGAACATATGCGCGATGCGGTCGTGATGACGCTCTTGGGAATGGGCTTGGGCTCAAGCCTGGCCAACCGGCTGGGAACCCGTTGCGTCGTCCGACTCGGCCAACTGAGTGAGAACGCCTGACGGCACCCGATCCGCTCGCGAACGCCAAGCTGTCGCTTGCGTCCTGAAGGCCGCCCAGACCCAAGTGTCGGCGGGGCGGGGCGGGGTGGTTGGCTCCGAGAATTGCATCAGGCCAGGAGGAGCGACCGGGACAAGTAGACTTCCTGTGTCCGGCGCGGCGCCGTTCTGCGCACAGTTAGAGCTCCGCAAGATAGTCCGTGAACTCTCGCCCGGTCTCGGGAGGGAAGCGTTCGCGACACGGGGAAACCTCCACGAGACGGTCGATACGAAAGTTCCGGAAAGCGCCCCTGGTCTCGCACCAGGCCGTCAGCAGCCACACGGAATCGAAGGCCGTCATGCCGAGGGGTCGCAAGCGGCGGGTGCTCAGGTTCCCTGCGAGATCGGAGTAGACCACTTCCAGCTTGACCCGTCGCTTGACCTCGGCCTGATCGGGCAGCGTGCCGTCCATGTCCTCG
>JANPAO010000227.1:0-2964 GCA_031429955.1 Phenylobacterium sp.
GCGACCAACTGGGAGGGCGTGCGGCGCACAGCCGACCGACTTGGCACCAAGGCGGTGTTCTATGCGGCGGCCGATGAGGCCTATATAGATCTCTATGCCCGCTGGTATGGGCTCTCGATCCTGAAGCATGCCGACGTTCCCTGCCTGGTGATCCTGCAGGTGATCGGTGGGGCAGGGTGTCTTGCTGACGTGGCGGTCAGGGTTGGCATTGTCGATGAGCGCCTGATCTTCGTGGGCGATGACTTCGCGTCCGATTCTGTAGCCACCAAGGTCTATGACGCGCCGCCCAAGGGGGCCATCGCCCACCCGGTGGCCCATTTCCAATGCGCGCGGTTCCTGCACCTGGGGGGCTTGCTGGCTCAGTTGCAGCGCCCGATCTTCGTCTCCGACATCGATCTCATCCTGCAGCGGGGTGTTGCCGATCTGCTGGCCAGCACCGCGAATGAGGATGTGGTGTTCAATGAGAACACGCTTAGCCAGAACGCTGGCTCGCGTCTGACCGCCAACCTGATGCTGGTCAATCCGACCCGAAACGCGGCGGCCCTGCTGGCCTTCCTGGAGAGCTATCTGAAACGTCAGTTGGCGGCCCTGGAGGTCACACGCTGGATCGATCAGGTGGGGCTGGTCATGGCGCGTCATCACCTGATGGCGCGAGGTGCCGTCCCCCGCATCGGCTATTTCGACACCGCCTCAGACATCAACAATGTGATGTACCCCACCTTTCAGGACAATCCGTTCCGGTTTCTGTCGCTCTTCCACGGCTTTGACACCTCCAGTCTGGAACGCGACGCTGCGCCACAGACCTGACGCCAGGGTCCGTAGACTCAGTCTAGCGTCGCGGCCAATTGGTTCGGGGACCGCGCAGATGGACATCAACGAACACGTCCCCCTGAACGCCGACATCTACCGGTTTTCGCAGAACTATCTGGAGAAGCGCGGCTGGTTTGAGAGCCTTGGTGGGA
This sequence comes from Phenylobacterium sp., assembly GCA_031429955.1. Lineage (GTDB taxonomy): Bacteria > Pseudomonadota > Alphaproteobacteria > Caulobacterales > Caulobacteraceae > Phenylobacterium. The sequence goes on from JANPAO010000227.1 coordinate 963, forward strand.
TCCCCCGCAATCGGGAGGGGGTGGTGCCCTGGATCACCTATCCCGCCTTCCTTCAGCTCAAGCGGATCATCCAGCCCGACTTCAAGGTCTTTGAGTACGGCTGCGGAGGCTCGTCCCTCTGGTGGGCCAACCAGGTGGCGGAGGTCACCAGTGTCGAGCACGACAAGGAATGGGGCCTGCATGTCGCCAATGCCGCTCAGCCGAACCTGACCGTGATCGTCCGCGAGATGGATGCGCCGGTCGAGGACGCGCGGCGGGCGGCCGTGAAGCCGTTCTTCGATGCCCCGCCGGAATTGCCCCTGTCCCACAGCACCCCGCACAACATCATGCATGGTCTGCTGTCAGAGGAATTTGTCGCCTACGCCACCGAGATCCTGGCATTTCCGCCTGAGCACTTCGACGTCATCGTGGTGGACGGCATGGCCCGAACCCTGAGCACCTGGCTTGCCATTTCTCACCTCAAGCCCGGCGGCTTCATCCTGTTCGATAACACCGACCGCTGGCAGTACAACGGGGCCTATCGGCTGCTGAGTGCGGCCGGATTCCGCCGGATCGACTATTACGGGCCCGGCCCGGTGAACAAGATCGAGTGGTGTACCTCGATATTTGTCCGCGACCTCAGTGTGTTCGACGCCAGCATCGACAGCCCACAGGGCGACTGCGACCTGGGCTGGTAGCGGGCCGCAGCGGGACCTGTGTCGGGTTCAGCGGTACGACCGGTTGCGCCATGTGCGTGGCAGGGCCTTGGAGCATTGATCCCGGCAAGTCATGCCGAGGCGGCAATTGAGTCCGGGCGCTATGGTCAGCCAGCGTTTCGGGCCTCGGAAAATACCAGCAAATACAATCTTCTACAAAGTGAACGCGGACCCCCAACTGGCCCGGCGATTGCGAGGCACCTTCCAAGGTGAAGAACGCCCCGCAGGCAAAAGCCGCACAACTCTCCCGACCAGAATGGAAGGATCCCCAATGCCGTACAATTCGGTGAATACCAACGTGGGCGCGATGGTCGCGCTCCAAAACCTCAATGCGACCAACTCTGACCTGGCGATGGCCCAAAACCGCATCAACACTGGCAAAAAGGTGGCGAGTGCCAAGGACAACGGCGCGATCTGGGCTATTGCCCAGAACCAACGTGCAGCGTCCGGCTCTCTGAACGCCGTCCGGGATTCACTGCAACGCAGTCAATCCACGGTCGACGTCGCCATCGCGGGTGGGGAGACGGTTTCGGATCTTCTGCTGCAGATGAAGGAAAAGGCGCTGGCTGCGTCCGACACCAGTCTTGATGCTGCGTCCCGTACGGCCATGAATGAAGACTTCAAGGCTCTACGAGATCAGATCGGCAAGGCGGTGACGAATGCCTCGTTCAACGGCGTAAACATGTTGGACGGAAACCAAGTCGGGGGCCCGGTGACGGTGGCCGCCTTGGCCGATGAGTCGGGTCAATCCAAGCTCACGGTCCAGGCGCAGTCGATGTCGCTGGGATCGCCTGGTAGTGCGGTCACCATTCTGACGACCGACTCTATCGGCACCCAGACAACTGCCAGTGCCATGATCACGGCGATTGGGACATCCATCGCGAATGTTTCCACCGCGCTGTCCAAGCTGGGAACGGGCTCCAAGTCGCTCGCATCCCATCTGGTCTTCATCGGCAAGCTCCAGGACTCGATCGATGCCGGCGTGGGTAACCTCGTCGACGCCGATCTGGCGAAGGAAAGTGCAAGGCTCACCTCGCTGCAGACCAAGCAGCAACTGGGTGTCCAAGCGCTGTCGATTGCCAACCAAACGCCGCAGACCATTATGTCTCTGTTCCGCGGTTGATTGGTCGCAGCGCCGGGCGGGCGCCTCCATCTATGGGGGACCCGCCCGGCGAGCTCTTTGAACTGCTGGGTGCCGTTTGCCGTGTGAGGTCGGCAATTTCTGCCTGTGCGCCGTTAGGCTAGGCAATTCCTGCCGCGCGCAAACGCCCCTAACAAGGGTTTAATCTCACTATTTCAACATCTTA
>JANPAO010000228.1:0-3951 GCA_031429955.1 Phenylobacterium sp.
ACGGGCCGCCAGCTCCCCCTGAGGGGGCGCCTCTGATTTCCCAGATCCGCCCCCAGCGCGCTGCGGGTTGTGGGGGAGGTTGCGCGGACCGCTGGTCCGTGACGGAGGGGGATCGCCGTAGGCGAAACATACCTCCGAAAACTAGAGTCAAAGTCCCCCTCAGTCGGCCCTACAGGCCGCCAGCTCCCCCAGAGGGGGCGCATCTGATTTCCCAGATCCTCCCCCAGGCCGCAGGCCGATGTGGGGGAGGTGGCGCGGACCGCAGGTCCGTGACGGAGGGGGATCGCCGTAGGCGAAACATACCTCCGCAAACAAGAGTCAAAGTCCCCCTCAGTCGGCCCTACGGGCCGCCAGCTCCCCCAGGGGTGGAGCATCTGAGTGGTCAGAGCCTGTCCGCCGCGTGACCAGCTTTGGGGCCTCAGAACTCCTGGCCTGCTACGCGCGGGGCGTCTTTCCCATGGCCGATGCGCGGGAGGACGAAGCGCTGTTCCTGATCGATCCGGAGCAGCGCGGGGTCATCCCCCTGAACGCGTTTCACGTGTCGCGGCGACTGGCCCGCACGGTGCGGCGAGAGCCCTTCGAGATCAGGATCGATTCGGCCTTCCCCCAGGTGGTGGCCGCCTGCGCGACCGCCAAGCCGGGGCGGCTCGAGACCTGGATCAACCAGCCCATTGAGCAGCTCTATGGCGACCTCTTTACCATCGGCCACGCCCACAGCCTGGAATGCTGGCGGGAGGGGAAGCTGGTGGGGGGACTCTACGGCGTCTCCTTGGCCGGAGCCTTCTTCGGAGAGAGCATGTTCTCAAGAGAGACCGACGCCTCAAAGGTCGCCCTCGTCCACCTGGTGGCCCGCCTGATTGCCGGCGGCTTCCAGTTGCTGGACGCCCAGTTCATGACCGATCATCTGGCGCAGTTCGGTGCCGAAGAGATTTCCAGGGCCACCTATCGCCAGCGGCTGGCCAAGGCCCTGACGGCCCAGGCCGACTTTCAGCGCTTTGCAGCCACCGCCGGCGACGCGGCCCTGCAGGTGATCAGCCAGGCGTCATAGACCGGGTGCTGGAGCGGGTTCAGGCCCGGAGACGAGGCGTACATCCAACCCTTGAAGGCCTGACGCGGCGGCGGGGTCGGCTTGCCCGGCGCGGCCTTGGGTTGGGAATCCACCGTCAGATAGGCGATGGAGTCGGCCGTGGCCTCATCGGCTCCGGCCTGTTCACAGGCCTTTACGGTGAACACCAGGGTCTTGTAGCGAACCGGTTGGCCCACAGCGGCCTCAAAGCGCACGGTCTCGGCCGTGACCTTGTCCAGGGCCTGGAGGATCGCCACGTCATAGCGGGCGCGCTTGGTGGTGCTCTCGGTGGGCTTGGTTGCGACCTGGGCCTTGGGGGTGGCCGCCGGGGCGACCTCGGAGGGCTGGACCGTGGGGGTGGGAACCGGCGCCGGGGTGGGCACCAGGGCCGGCGGCGCTTCTTCCGGTGGCACGGCGCCGACCACCGGGGCGGGTTCGGTGGGTTGCGGGGACGGCACCGTCTGAGCCGCGACCCAACCGGCCGCTGCCAGGCCCGCCAGGCCGACCGTCAAGCTGAGGGCAGGACGAGGAATCACTCTTCCGGCCGCCAGGCCTCGTAGTCGCCGGTCGCCTTCTGGCGTTGGCCACCACGGTCCAGGGCCCCCTTGGGCCGCCAGGCGTTCACGGTGCCGGTGAGGTTGGGTTGATGGTCTTTTTCCCAAGCCTGACGCTTGAGCGGTTCGCGGGTCGGGGGCTCTTCAAAGGTGTGGTGCAGCCAACCGTGCCAGTCGGGCGACACCTTGGAGGCCTCGGCATAGCCCTGATAGGTCACCCAGCGGCGCTTGCGACCCACGTCGTAGGAATCGCTGTCGTCCTTGGCCTCATAGTATTTGTTGCCCATCTCATCCTGGCCCACCAGGACGGCGCGACGCCAGACAGTGAACCGGGCACCGAGGGTGGCACCATTCCACCAGGTAAAGAGCGACTTCAGCACGATTTTGAAGATCCAACGGGGTTGGGAAGCGCGCGGACTATAGGCGGGCGGCTTTCGAGCGTCTAGCGGCCCTCGCACCGCAAGATGTTGTTAAGAACTGCCGAGCGACCACAACATCTGTTGCGAGGCCTTCCTCAGGTGCCTAACCTGTCGGGGTGGGAGACACGGCCTTGGCAAGCGAAACGGCTAGGATTGAGCGCAGACTGCTGGAGCGGCCCGACAGGGTGTTCGAGGTGTTGGCCCCGGCGACCTGGACCGACGCGCGAGTCGAGGCCTGGCTGGACTGGGCCCAGGGTGAGACCGACCTGCCCGCCGCCATCTTCCAGAAGGCCGACATCATCGCCGAACAGGCCATCCACCAACTGCCTGACCCGCGATCCCGCGCGGCCTTTCGTCGAGACCTGGGGGCGGCCTTGCTCACCGGCCGCCTGGCGATCTCCGATCCTCGGGGCCAAGATGCCCCTGAGGTGATCGACGAAGGGTCACCAGACCTCGGCAAGGTCCTGAACACCCTGCGCGCGCGCCGGAGGGGACGCATTTCGGCGCGGGCGGCTGCATCCGCCCTCTCCCAGCGGCTACAGGGGGTGATGGACGCCATCGCGCGCTGTGAGGGCGATCCCGCCGCCTGCGCCGACCCCCACGCCAATCTGAGCCTGGCACGGGCCGCTGAGAGTGCGCGGGCGGCCGGGGCCAGCGACCTGATGATCTCCGACGCCATGACCCTGGCGCGCGCCGGAGAGGATCTCTGGTCGGCCCAGGCCCAGTTTGAAACGGGCGACGGTCCCGGTGTCGTCGCCCAGCTTGGACGCACACCGGGCCCGGCTCAGGTGGCCGTGGCGGCGGCAGCCTGGGAGACCGGCTGCGTGATCGCGGCCTTCGGGGAGGCTCAGGGCTCGGCAGTCGTATCGGCATCCACTGCGACCCGGGCCGCCATCGATGTCCTGGCCTTTGGGTTCCCATTGGATGTCGCCGGGTTTGAGGCGACCGTTCATCTGGCCGGCGTCGCCCTGGCCTCTTTTGGGGGTCCCGCCGCCCTAGGATTGGCAGGGGTCGCCGACTGGCTGACCTCCCAGGGCCTGGCCTACGACTCGGCGGAAGGCCGGGAGGCGGCTCGTGGCCTCTACCTCCAGGCGCGAGAGGCCCTGGGCGGCCTGATGATGACCGGCGGCCTGGCGGTGTTTGATGATCCAGACCTGGCCCTGCGGCTTGGGGGGGGCTCCAGCGGAGCGGCTCCTGGCCTGGGTGCGGTCACGGTCGCAGAGACCGAGGATGGGGCCCATACCCGGGTGCTCTCCGAGGCCGCCCTTCGAGGCCTGACCCATCTGGGGATCGATGTCGCCGCAGCTCGGGCCCACCTGCTGGGTCGGCTGGACCTGGCGGAGTCTCCGGCAATCGACCACGTGGCCCTCAAGGCGCGCGGGTTCACTGACCATGAGATCGCCAAGGCAGAAGCCGCCCTGCCCTTTGCAAACCATTTGAGGGATGCCTTCGCGCCACAGGTCGTGGGGGCCGACTTCCTCTCCGATGTGCTGGGCGCGCAAGTCGCCGACCTGGCGGACCCGGAGTTCGACACCCTCAAGCAGGCCGGCTTCTCCCCAGACGAGATTGCGGTGGCCGAGGCTCACGTCCTGGGCGCGGGCAGCCTGAGCCAAGCCCCCTTCCTCACGCCCGACCAGCAGGCCGCCTTCCTGGCCGCCGAGGACCTGGGCCCTGCCCCCTATTTCGCGATGCTGGCGAGCCTGCAACCGGCCCTGCAACTCCCCGCCGTGGCCGAGATCGAGCTGGAGTGGGACACCACCCCCGCAGACGCCCTGGCCCTGTTGGCAGAGGCTGGTCGCTCGGGTGTCGCAGCCCTGCGCGTTCGCCGTGGCGACGCCCCCCTGGGCTTTGTCCTGGACCTGCCGAAGGCCACTGAAGCTCCGGTCCGAGCCGCCCGCGAGCCCCAACCCCC
>JANPAO010000229.1:0-4193 GCA_031429955.1 Phenylobacterium sp.
GGGCTGCAGGTCACCCAAATCCCCAGAACGTCATAGCCGGGCTTGGCCCGGCTACCCATGATCTCCGTGTAGGGGGATGGGTGGGACGGTGCCGTTGTTGATCCTTGCGGTCTCTCGGAGATCATGGATCCTCGGGACGGAGCCCGAGGATGACGTTCAGGGTGGAGGGGGGCGTTGACTGTGGCTTTGGGGTCGAGAGTTCGCGCTACCCCGCCCGCCCTCTCACCGCCGGGCCTTCTCGTCCTTCTCTGCCTTGCCACCGGGAATGACCGCGCCGGCCACCATGCCAGCGCCCTTGGCGGTCATGCCGATGGCCTTTCCGGTGACGCCGACCGTGGTGCCGATCACGGCTCCGGCCGCCAGCGCCAGGCAACCCGATTGCGACACGCCGATGGCGAGGATCAAGGCAACTGTGGCGACGGCGCGGGCAGGTATCATGTGAGGTCCCCAAGGCGGCTGGGTCCCGTTAACCCCAAAAGCCTAACCAAATGATGGCAGGGCCGACCTTAGATCTTCGTCGACAGGGCCATAGGGCCATCTGCGGCTCGACGCCGCTCGCCGGCATAGTTGGGATCGGCCTTGCGACGGCGATCAGGCCCGAAGAAGTCGTCGGTCCGCACGAAGGGCCGGGGGTGATCGATGACTTTCTGCAGGCGGTCGAGGACACCGCGCACGGTCAAGGGCTTGGCCAGGAATTCATTGACCCCGGCGTCTCGCGCCTCGTGAATGGTTCGCAGGGTGGAGTGGCCGGTGATCATGATTACCGGGACCATCTGGTTGGGGCTGTCGGCGGAATTGCGCAGCAGCCGCACGAAGTCGATCCCGTCCAGGGGTTCCATGGCTAGGTCGGTCATGACGATGTCGATGGCATGGCTGCGCATCTGCTGCAGCGCCTCGGCCCCGTCGGCGGCCTCATAGGTCTTGTTGATGCCCACAGAACGCAGGATCGTCGACAGCAGCGCACGGATATGCGCGTTGTCGTCCACCACCAGAACCTTGAGGATATCAAGCTTCAATGCGTTCCGCCCGCTGCCAGACCGCGTTGGGTCCCGATTGAGTCGGGCAAACTTGATACAGATTGTTCATCAAATGCTTAAGGTCCGGCCACGCCTTGACCGCATCAGCGTGGTCCCGACGGACCTGGAACATGGGCCACCGACCCTGTCTGGCCGCGATGCCTCAGGAAGGCATCGGCCAGGACGCAGGCGGTCATGGCCTCCACCACCGGCACAGCGCGCAGGCCGACGCAGGGGTCATGGCGGCCCTTGGTACGTAGGTCGATCTCCTGGCCCGCCTCATTGAGGCTGCGGCGCGGGGACAGGATCGAGGATGTGGGCTTGAAGGCGACCCTGGCCACCACAGCCTGGCCGGTGGAGATGCCTCCCAGCACCCCGCCCGCGCTGTTGGATAGGAACATCGGCCCTTCATTGCCCATGCGCATCTCGTCGGCATTCTCCTCGCCGGAAAAGGCGGCGCTGGCAAAGCCGGCCCCGATCTCGACGCCCTTGGCGGCATTGATGGACATCAGGGCAGCGGCCAGTTCGGCATCCAGCTTGCCGTAGATCGGCGCGCCCCAACCAGCAGGAACCCCGGTGGCCTCTACCTCGACGATGGCACCGGTGGAGGAGCCTGACTTGCGCACCTCCTCCAGGTGGGCCTCCCAGACACTGACCATCTGAGGATCGGGACACCAGAAGGGATTTTGGGTGGTCTGGTCCCAATCGAACCGGGATCTGGCGATGGCGTGGGGCCCGATCTGCACAACGGCACCGCGGATCGTCACCCTCTCCAGGATCTTGCGCGCCACGGCCCCGGCGGCGACCCGCGCCGCGGTTTCCCGTGCCGAGGCTCGACCGCCGCCGCGATAGTCCCGCACGCCATACTTGGCGAAATAGGCATAGTCGGCGTGGCCAGGGCGGAAGGCCTTGGCAATCTCGGAATAGTCGCGACTGCGCTGATCCACATTCTCGATCATCAGCGAGATCGGGGTTCCGGTGGTGACTTGGCCAGCGGTGTCAGCGTCTTCAAACACCCCAGAGAGGATCTTCACCGCGTCCGGCTCCTGGCGCTGGGTAACGAACTTACCCTGACCCGGCCGGCGCAGGTCCAGCCAGACCTGGATGTCTTCGGCGGTCAGGGGAATACCAGGAGGGCATCCATCCACCACACAGCCCAGCGCCGGCCCATGGCTTTCGCCCCAGGTGGTAACTCGGAACAGATGGCCGAAGGTGTTGTGCGACATGGCCCGGTTTCTAGCCGCGCGCGCGTGGGTTGGCTAGGCAGCCCAGGCGGCAGCAAATCGGCGGAGCAGGGTGCGGGCCGCAGAGTCGCTGACCTTGGCGTCGGCAGCGAGCCGCAGGAACAGATGACCCTGACGATGCCGCGCTCGAGCCGGCAGACCCTGGCCTACCAGCCGGATAAGCCCGCGCTCGCAGGCCTTTTTGGTGATCCAGACCACGCGGCGGCCCAGGGGGGTGTCGATGCTGATGCGGCCACCTTCCTCCAACAGCCGCGGTTCGATGGCCACGGTGATCCACAGGTCGTCGCCCCGCACGAGGATGTCACCATCGCCCCGGATAGCGACCGGAAGTTCGCTGGAGCCCACGCGAACGATGTCGCCGGCCCTCATCCCAGGGGGCAGACCGATCTTGACCCGTCGGCCATCCAGCAGGTGGTGCTCTACCTTGCCCCCCATCATGGCGATTAGCGGTGGCACCGACAGGGTCGGAGACGGGGGTGGGGCTCGCGGTACAGTGGCGGGTGGCTGAACAAAGCGATCTTGCGGCGGGGGCGTCGCCTGAAGAACGCGATAGGCTTCCACCACTCGGCGAAAGCTGTCGGCATCACCACCCTTGCGGTCTGGGTGGGCGCGCTTGGCGGCCTCTCGAAAGGCGCGGCGCAGCTCGGCAGGACCCGCCAGGGGACCTGCACCCAGTTCCGCGCGCGCCTGCTTTGCGCTCATTGTCTCAGTGTTGGGCCCGGCCATCTGCGCCAGTCTTAGGAACTGGCCGTCAATGGGGGGTTAAGCCCGTCGCGCTGCTGCGCTATAGGCAGGGCCATGACCGACCATCCCGCCATTCCGGCCTCCCCCAGCGAGGACGACTATATCCGCAGCGTGACGGAGGCGCAGCCCTTGCCGCTGCTGGCTGAGGACGATCCCCTGGCTCTCTTCAATGCTTGGCTGACAGAGGCTCTGGCCAAGGAGCCGAACGACGCCAATGCCATGGCGCTGGCCACCGCCGATGCCGACGGCCTGCCCGACGTGCGTATGGTGCTGCTGAAGGGTGCCGATGCGCGGGGCTTTGTCTTCTATTCCAACGAGCAGAGCGCCAAGGGTCAGGAACTGGCGGCGAACCCTCAGGCTGCCCTGCTGTTTCACTGGAAGTCCCTGCGTCGCCAGGTGCGGGTGAGGGGGGCGGTCTCCGAGGTCAGCGCTGAGGAATCGGATGCCTATTGGGCCTCACGCGCCCGGTCGGCCCAGATCGGCGGCTGGGCCTCCCAGCAATCCCAAGCCCTGCCCGACCGTCTGGCCCTGGAGAAGCGGATTGCTGAGTTCGGCCTGAAGTTTGGCCTGGGCAAGGTGCCGCGCCCGCCCCATTGGCGGGGTTTCCGCATCGCGCCACAGGTCATCGAGTTCTGGCGAGACCGGCCCTTCCGCCTGCATGAGCGGCTGGTGTTCCAGAAGGCCGGCGAGGGCTGGGCGACCCAGCGGCTCTATCCTTGACCGACGATCAGGAAGTCGAGGTCGCCGCCTGGTTCGCCGCCCGGTCCGAACGGATGATCGAGACCGCCTGTGCCCGGGTCTATCTGGCCGGTGACCAAGCCTTCAAGGTCAAGCGTCACGTCGATCTGGGTTATCTGAACTACTCGACCCTGGAGTTGCGCCACTGGGCGCTGGAGCGGGAACTGAGGTTCAATCGGGCCGCAGCCTCCGACATCTACCGTGCCGTCCGAAGGGTCACCCGCGCGCGCAGTGGAGAGCTGGAGCTTGAGGGAGCCGGCGAGACCGTCGAGTTCGTCCTGGAGATGCGCCGGTTCGATGAGCACGCGGTGCTCTCGGCCCAACCCTGGGCCGTTGTTGGACCTCTGGCCGAGGCCTTGGGGCGATCCGTTGCCGACTTCCACGCCGCCGCCGCGATCCGACCCGAGGGGGGCGGGGGCAAGGCCCTGAAATACACCATCGACTCCAACAC
>JANPAO010000230.1:0-7821 GCA_031429955.1 Phenylobacterium sp.
GGCCTTGCTGTGGAACAGACCGGTGATGTCCTGGAGACCGCACGAGCGACAGACGCCATGGCGCGACGCGTCGCCGGTGAGGCTGTGGGGCGTGTTCGTCTCACGGCGCAGTAAGGAATAGGCGGCTGATGTTCGAAGTCCTCCAAACCGGCGTGCTCTATGCGGTGTCCTTTGTTCTGGTGCTGACCCTCGTGGTCACCATTCACGAGCTTGGCCACTTCTGGGCTGCCAAGAGCTTTGGTGTTGCCATCGACCGCTTCTCCATAGGATTTGGCCGCTCCATCGCGGCCTGGACGGACAGGTCGGGCGTTGAGTGGCGATTGGGCTGGGCCCCCTTGGGAGGCTATGTCCGGTTTTCCGGCGACGACAATGTCGCCAGCGTGCCCGACCAGGACGACCTTGAGACCTTGAGGCGCAGCATCGTCGCCCGGGAAGGGGAGGCGGCACTCAGCCGTTACTTCCACTTCAAGCCGATCTGGCAACGGGCGGTCATCGCGGCGGCCGGCCCGATGGCGAATTTTGCCCTGGCCATCTGTCTGTTCGCCGTCCTGCTCCTGGCCTTTGGCGAGCATCTGCTGCCGGCGCGCGTCGCCTCGGTCGTGCCCGGTAGCCCCGCCGAGCGAGCGGGGTTCCAGGCCGGCGATCTGATTGAACAGGCCAATGGGCGACCCGTGCGCAGCTTTGGCGATATCGCCGAGGTGGCCCAGCTAAGGGTGAACCTGCCCACGATCTTTGTGGTTCGCCGGGCCGACCAGGCGCTGAGCCTGACCGCACGCCCGGAACTGCAGATGCGTGACGACGGCTTGGGCGGGAAACGGATCCAGGGCACCCTGGGCATCGCCCCGGCCCAGGCGCGGGAAGACTATGTCCACGTCCGCTACAATCCCATCGAGGCCCTCGGAAAGGGTGTTGAGCGGACCTGGCGGGTGCTGAGCACCACGGTCTATTATCTGGGCCGCATGGTCACTGGCCAGGTCTCGGCCGATCAGTTGAGCGGACCGCTCGGGATCGCACGGGTCTCAGGCCAAGTGGCAGAGTCTGGCGCACAGGGGGCCCCGGATCTGGGGACCCAGATCCTCGGTTCTGCCGTCGCCCTGCTGGGCTTGGCGGCGGTGCTTTCAGTGGGAATTGGCTTCATGAATCTCCTGCCGGTGCCCGTTCTCGATGGCGGTCACCTGCTCTTTTACGCCTATGAAGCTGTGGCCCGCAGGCCTCTAGCCGCCAAGGTTCAGGCGGTCGGCTATCGCGTGGGCCTTGCGCTGTTGCTGGGATTGATGTTGTTCGCAACCTGGAACGATCTGCAGCAACTGCGTGTGTTCAAAACCCTCGGCAGTCTACTCTCCTGACTAGCCCTTTTCCGTTGACGGCAGAAACGATGCAAAGAACCCGCGCCCGTGGCGCCGCGCTCGCCTCCGGTCTCGCCCTGCTTCTGGGCTCGACAGCCATTGTCCTGCCAAGCCTGGCCCTGGCCCAGGCTGCCAACCCAGGCAATGTGGTGACGCGGATCATCATTGAAGGCAATGAGCGGATCGAGCAGTCGACGATCCTCTCCTACCTGCCGATCCAGGCCGGGGAGGTCGCAGACTCCGCCAAGCTGGACCAGGCCCTGAAGGCCCTGTTCCGGACCGACCTGTTCTCCGATGTGAAGGTCGGCCTAGCCAACGGCGATCTCACCATTACGGTCGTGGAAAACCCGATCATCAACAAGGTGGTGTTCGAAGGCAATTCTGGCCTGAAGGAAGAAAAGCTCCGTGACGAGGTCACCGTGCGACCGCGCGGGATCTTTACGCGCGCGAAGGTTCAGTCCGATGTGCAGCGCATCGTCGAGCTCTATCGGCGTTCTGGCCGGATCTCGGCGACGGTGACGCCCAAGATCATCGAGCTGCCGCAAAAGCGCGTCGATCTGATCTTCGAGATCGACGAGGGACCCAAGAGTGGGGTTCTGCGGGTCAACTTCCTCGGCAATAAGGAATTCTCCGACAACGACCTGCGCGATGTCGTCGTGACCGAGCAGTCGAGCTGGTACAAGTTCTTCTCCTCCAACGCCAATTACGACCCCGACCGGATGGAGTACGACAAGGAGCAACTTCGCAAGCACTATCGAAATCGCGGCTTCTACGATTTCCGGGTGATCTCGGCGGTGGCCGAGCTGTCGCCGGACAAGAACGGCTTTGTCATCACCTATACCCTGGATGAAGGGCCGGAATACAAGTTCGGCAAGATCTCCGTTGAAACCGAATTACAGAAGCTGGACAAGGGCTTGCTGGTGCAACTTGTCCCGATCCGCACCGGAGAACTCTACGAGGACGAGAAGATCGAAGGGGCCACCGACGCCCTGACCTTTGCCGCCGGTGCGGCGGGTTTTGCCTCGGTGGATGTCCGGCCGCGCTACGTGGCCAACAAGGACACCAAGGCCGTCGATGTGGTCTTCCAGGTTCGCGAAGGCCCGCGGGTCTATGTCGATCGCATCGACATCGTCGGTAACAGCCAGACCCTGGACTATGTGATCCGGCGTGAACTGAACCTGGTGGAGGGCGACGCCTACAACCGGGCCCTGGTGGACCGCTCAAAGAACAACATTCGCGCCCTGGGCTTCTTCAAGGAGGTCGACATCACCGAGGTGCCTGGCGTGGCCCCCGACCGCACCACCCTGCAGGTCAAGGTCGAGGAGCAGCCGACGGGCGAGCTGTCCTTCAGCGCCGGCTATTCGTCGGTGGACCAGCTGGTGCTGGACCTGGGTATCACCCAGCGTAACTTCCGGGGTCGTGGTCAGGATGTGCGGGCGCGCGTCTCGGTCGGCTCCCTGCGCCAGCAACTGGATTTCTCCTTCACCGAGCCGCGCTTCCTGGGCCGCAATCTGCGGGCGGGGATCGATCTCTACTCCTACCGCTATGACCTGACGGACTATTCCGCCTATCAGACCAATACCGTCGGCATGAACCTGCGGGCGGGCTTCCCTCTCACCCTCAACACCTCGATAAGCACCCGATACGTGCTTCGCAGCGATGAGGTGAAGATCGATGACACCTATTGCGACCCGGCGGCCCCGCTTGTGTCTCTGTCCCTGTGCGCCCAGCGCGGCTCCTTCATCACATCTCTGGTGGGCTATGGACTGAGGCTGGATCGCCGCAACAATCCGATCAACCCGACGCGGGGATATTTCGGGAACCTGAGCCAGGATCTGGCGGGGGTCGGCGGCGACGTGAACTATGTGCGGACCGACGCCGACGCCGGTTGGTACCATGGCTTCAACAAGAACTTCGTGCTCAGCGTCACCGGCCAGGCGGGCTTCATCGCGGGTTGGAACGGCGACACGGTGCGGGTCAATGACCGGTCCTACAAGGGCGGGAATAGCTTCCGGGGCTTCGAGACCGCCGGTATCGGTCCTCGCGACACAGGTTTTGGCCGCAGCGACGCCCTGGGCGGCCGGGCCTATGCCATTGGCTCGGTGGAGATGACGATCCCCACCTTCCTGCCCGAACAGTACGGCATCAAGGCTGCGGTTTTCTCCGACTTCGGCACGGTGGGTTTGCTCGATGACAAGGACAAGCTTTGCCTTACCACCCGGGGCCCGACCCCGGCACTCAGCGACCCTGGCTGCACGGCGGGAAGACCCGATCCCTTGATCTTCGACGATCTTTCTCTGCGCGCCACCGCCGGCCTCTCGGTGTTCTGGAAGTCACCGATGGGTCCGATCCGTTTCGACTTTAGCCAGATTTTGGCCAAAGAAGATTACGACAAGACCGAAACCTTCCGTTTCTCCACTTCAACGAAGTTCTGATCTCATGACCATGAAAACCCTCGTCGCGGCGACCTGTGTCGCGGCGCTAGCGCTGTCCGCCGGCACCTCGGCCTTCGCCCAGGCCGCTGCGCCGCCGGTGATTACCCATGGGCCCGCCATCCCCGGCGTCTGCATCATGTCGGTGGAAGGGGTGATCGGGGCCTCGACGGTGGGCAAGTACGTCCAGACTCGCCTGCAGCAGATCGGCACCCAGGTGGGGGCTGACTTAAAGGCCGAGGAAGCTGCCCTGCAGACCGAAGCCAAGGCCCTGGATGCCAGCAAGGCCACCATGGACCAGGGCACCCTGGAAAAGAAGGCGGCTGACCTGCAGGTCCGTGCCAATGCCTTCCAGCGCAAGGCCCAGCTTCGCGACCGCGAGATGCAGGCCACCCAGCAAAAGGCCCTGGGTCGGGTCGGCCAGGAGTTGGAGCCGATCATTCGTCAGGTCTATCAACAAAAGGCCTGCAGCGTGCTGTTTCAGCGCGATGCCCTGGTGATCGCCAACCCGTCCATGGACATCAGCGGTGCCCTGACCACCGCCCTCAACGCCAAGATCACCCAATTTGCCTTTGACCGTGAGCGCCTGGACCAGCCGGCCATCGCTCCGGCGGCCGCCGTTCGCAAGTAGGACGACTCGGCCTAGATGACGACAGGCCCTCTCCGCCAGCAAGCGGAGGGGGTTGATACCCCTTGGCGAGGCACAGGCCTGTCGAACTGAGAGTGACGGATGCCTGATCCACGTTTCTTTGAGGACCTTGGGCCGGTCGCCCTCGCAGACCTGGCCAGCCTTACTGGCGCGGAGATGGCCGCAGGCCGGGGCGATGTCTCCATCGCGCGGGTGGCAATCCTGTCGCGTGCCACCCCCGACAGTGTCACCTATTTCTCCGACCGGAAGCTGGCCGCCGAATTGGCCGACACCCGCGCCGGGGCCTGCTTCGTGACGGCGCGGGACGTCGCCCTGGTCCCGGCCGGCTGCGTGGCCCTGATGGTTCGCCAACCGGCCGCCGCCTATGTTGCCGCGGCCCTGCGTCTGCACCGTCCCCGCGCTCACTCAGGTCCCGCTGTGTCCCCCGATGCAAGGCTCGAGCCCGGTGTCGTGTTGGCCCCCGGCGTCGTGATCGGGCCAGGCGCGGAGATCGGCAGAGGAACGGTGATCGGTGCCAACAGCGTCATCGGCCCCGGCGTGGCCATTGGCCGGGACTGTAACATCGGTCCCAATGCCAGCATCCACTGCGCCCTGCTGGGGGACCGGGTGAAGGTCATGGCCGGCGCTGTGATCGGTGAGGCGGGATTCGGCGCGACGGGCGGCGCCAACGGGGTGATCGACATTCCCCAGCTTGGCCGCGTGATCCTGCAGGACGGAGTCACCATCGGGGCCAATTGCTGTATCGACCGGGGCGCCTATGAGGACACGGTTCTGGGGGAGAACACCAAGCTCGATAACATGATCCAGATCGCCCACAATGTGCGCATCGGTCGCAACTGTGTCCTGGCTGCCCATGTCGGAATCTCCGGCAGCGTGACAGTGGGTGACGGCTGTGCCTTTGGCGGTCGCGCAGGGGTGGCCGACCACATCCTGATCGGCGAGGGCGCGCAGATCGGCGCCGGAGCCGGCGTGCTCCGCGATGTCCCGGCCGGCGCAATCATGAGCGGCTATCCCGCCCAACCCGTGCGACAATGGCTGCGCGAAGTCGCCTGGCTGAGCAAAGCGGCGGCCACGCGCCGTCGACAGGAGCCTGATCAATGAGCCGCAAGGCCCCCGTCAATGAGTCCCCAGACGAGATCGACATCACCGAGATCGTCCAGCGGATACCGCACCGTTACCCCTTCCTCCTGGTGGACCGCTGCGAGGCCTATAAGCCCAGCGAGTCCATCGTCGGGATCAAGTGCGTGACCATCAATGAGCCGTTCTTCCAGGGTCACTTCCCCGACTATCCGGTGATGCCCGGTGTCCTGATCATCGAGGCCCTGGCCCAGACCGGCGCGGTGCTGATGTCCAAGTCCCTGGACGTCGATGTGGCCGGCAAGACCATCTTCTTTGTCTCGGTGGACAATGGTCGTTTCCGCCAGCCCGTCCGACCAGGCGACGTGCTGCGGCTCAATGTCCAGGTGCTGCGGGCCCGTGGCGACCTGTTCAAGTTCCAGGGCAAGGCCATGGTTGGCGACAAGGTTGCTGCCGAATGCGAGTTCGCCGCGATGGTGGTGGCCACCCAATGAGCATCCAAGTTCATCCCAATGCCATCGTCTCGCCCGGCGCTGAACTGGGCGAGGGGGTGGTGGTCGGCCCCTTCTGCACTGTGGGGCCCAATGTCCGCCTCGGCGCGGGCACGACCCTGATTTCCCATGTGGTGGTGGATGGCCACACCGAGCTGGGGGAGGGCAACACCGTCTATCCCTTCGCCATGCTGGGCGGACCGCCACAGCACACGGCCTATAAGGGCGAGCCGACCCGCCTGGCGATCGGCGACCGCAATATCATCCGCGAACACGCCACCATGAATATCGGCACCATCACGGGCGGCGAGGTCACCAGCGTCGGGTCCGACGGTTTCTTCATGATCGAGAGCCATGTGGGTCATGACTGCCGGGTGGGCGACCATGTGATCCTCACCAAGCAGGCCACCCTCGGTGGACACTGTAAGATCGGAGACTATGTCATCGTCGGCGGGCTGGCGGCCGTTCACCAATTCACCCGGGTCGGGCGCCACGCGATGATCGGTGGCCTGGCGGCTGTGGTGAAGGACGTCATCCCCTATGGCTCGGTCTGGGGCAATCACGCCCACCTCGAGGGGCTGAACCTGGTGGGTCTGAAGCGCCGAGGCTTCAGCCGCGAGTCCATCAATACCATGCGGGCCGCCTATCGCCTGCTGTTCGCCGATGAAGGCACCTTCCAGGAACGACTGGATGACACGGTGGAGACCTATGCCGGATGCCCAGAGGTGATGGAGATCATCGACTTCATCCGCGCCGATGGAAACCGCCCCCTCTGTCTGCCCGAGCGTGAGGTCTAGAATTTCATGCGCAAGCTGGGCCTGATCGCGGGCGGCGGAACCCTGCCCCTGGAGATCGCCGAGCATTGCGAACAGGCCGGCCGCCCGGTGTTCATTGCCCGGCTCAAGGGCTTTGCCGGTCCGGAGCTCGACCGCTTCCCCGGGGCCGATGTCGGTCTGGCGGAGATCGGCAAGACCATCAAGGTGCTCAAGCGCGCCGGATGCCAGGCCGTCTGCCTGGTGGGCAATGTCAGCCGGCCAGACTTCAAGACGCTCAAGCCTGACCTGCGCGGTCTGGCCCTGCTGCCAGCGGTGATCGCAGCCGGCCGCAAGGGCGACGATGCCCTGCTGCGGGTGGTGCTGCAAACCTTCGCCAAGGAGGGCTTCGTCATCGAGGGGGCCCACGAGGCCAAGTCGGACTTGACCCTGGGCCTGGGACCGCTGGGCCGGGTGGCACCCCGGGCTGAGCATCTGGCCGACATCGAACGGGCCCTGCTGGTGGCCCGCGAAATCGGCCGGCTGGACGTGGGGCAGGGGGCCGTGGTCTGTGATGGCCTGGTTCTGGCCGTGGAGGCCCAGGAGGGCACCGACGCCATGCTCCGGCGCGTCGCCGTCGATATCCCCACCGCCATTCGTGGCACCCCTGGTTCCTATCGAGGTGTGCTGGCCAAGGCCCCCAAGCCGATCCAGGAAACCCGCGTCGACCTGCCGACCATCGGTCTGGCCACCATCCAGCGGGCTGCGGCCGCCGGGCTGGCGGGCATTGTCGGCGAGGCCGGGCGTCTGCTGGTGTTGGACCGCGAGGCTGTGATCGAACTGGCCGACGAGCTGGGTCTGTTCATTGTAGGCGTTGAGCCATGACCCGACCCCTTTGCATCATGCTCGTCGCCACCGAAGCCTCAGGTGACGACCGGGGCGCTGGCCTGGCCAAGGCCCTGCGCGCGCGCCTGGGCGACGGCGTGCGCTTCATCGGCACCGGCGGCACCCAGATGGCCGCCGAGGGGATCGAGAGCCTGTTCGATATCTCCCAGCTTTCCATCCTTGGCGTGG
>JANPAO010000231.1:0-2722 GCA_031429955.1 Phenylobacterium sp.
AGGTGGCCGCCGAGAAGGTTCGACCTGTCGCGGCCCGCCAGTTGGTTACGCTGAAGGTCGCCTGCTCGGTCTGGTAGAGGTTGCCGTTCAGGCCAAAGGCGACGGTGTGGGCGCGAAAGGCCCGCTCCGCGCTTAGATCGACCGTCCACCAGCCTGTGTCGCCCTGATCGCTGGCGGTGCCCGCGCCGTTGGCGATGCCGGTCGTGCGGCTGGTGGAGTTGCGGGTCTTCTGGTTGTCGATCCAGTAGTGCGAGAGATTGGCGTTGACGTCCCAGCCGGCCAGCGGCCCGGCCAGCTTCAGCCCGGCCAGGACCTCCAGCTTCTCGCTGATCGACAGGCCAAGGCCCGTGCCGGCGGTGTAGGTCTGTCCGTTGAAGGCGACCTTGCCGTCGAAGACCGCAGCACCACTGGCGTCACGCAGATAGGTCTGCGGCGCGGTGGAGTCGGACTTCGAGTTCCACAGGGCGACCAGGCCTTGAGCCTTCCAACCGCCGCCGAAGTCGTAGTCGAGTCGGCCTCGCATCTGATCCTGGATCGTATGGTCAGCCGCGTAGGCACCGGCGACCGGGGTCGGGGTGATAAGCGCCTCGTCGATCACGGCGCCGGTCACCGCCACGCCGATCCCGGTCGTGGCCACCAGTTGGCTGAACTGCTGATTGTGTCCGACATTGTCGAGGCGGCGATAGCTGAGCCGGCCGCCCAGGCCGTTGTCGCGTTTGAAGCCGAGTCCACCCTCGAAGCTATTGCCATTGTAGCTCTGATCGGTTCCGTACTGCTTGTAGGGTTGGGTGAAGAGCTGGACGGTGGCGTAGGCCTCGGTGGCCTCGGGCTCGCGGGTGGTGATCGAGACGATCCCGCCGATCGAGTTGCCCGTATAGCGTGCCGAATAGGGTCCATAGACGATGTCGAACTGGCGTACCTCGCCGGGGCCGACGATGTTCCATTTGGGCGCATTGGCGTGGCCGCTGCTGAGGAAGTTGGAGACCACGTAGCCATCGACCATGACCAGGGTGCGGGCCGACTGGGCGGTGTGGGTTCCGCGGAAGCCGGGGGTGCCATTGGCGTCACCGATGTAGCGCTTCCGCACGAAGAAGTTCGGCGCGTACTTCATCAGGTCTTCGGTGTTGATGGCGTTGATCGCCTCGAACTCGGTCTTGCCGAGCGAGACCGCCAGGCCGCGAGGCTCGACCGTGATCGGCTTGTCGCTGCGGCCGACTACCAGGAGCTGATCGACCTCGGTAGAGGCGCTGTCGGCGGCCATGGCGGACACGGGCAGGAGGAGAGGACCGACCGCCAGGACGGCCAGGAATGCGCGCGCCGAGACGGCGCCGCGAAGCGAAGGGGACATGGAATTTCCAATCGTCAAACGTCATGAAGCCGGGCGAGGCCGGCGGCGATGGTCGTCAGACGATGGAGGGGGGGCCGGTCTGGGGCGGCGGAGGTGCCGCCAGGCCAAGGCCCGGGCGCTGGTAGGACACGGGGGCCGCGACGGCCGAGGTGATCACGTGTGTCGGGGCGGCGAGCGACAGTAGACTGGGCGTCTGTAGTGGTGAGGCGAAACCGGCAAAGATGCAGCTGTGATCGCTGGCCGCCTTGCCGCCGCCCTTGCCCGGCAGGTCTTTGGTGTCGACGATCTTGCCATCGGCATCAACGGCGACGGTCATCGCGCCCTGGCCCGTGCAGATTACGAGTGTGGCAAAGTCTTCCCGGCCCCCCGCCTGTGAGACCATGTAGCCGCCGGGGACAAGGACCCGGAGGGTCACGGCAAACATGGCCACGAGCAGGCCTGCGCGCGTGAGTATCCGCTGCAATCTTGACTGTCCCAGCCCCATGGACCCTCGCCTACGCGCTGCCAAGGCTGGTGTCCAGACCTCCGCGCTTCATCAGGATGGAGGTCACGGGAAGGCCGTGAATCTGAAGAATAACAGAATACACTGTCACCGAATTGCGACGACTACGCTGCTTGAAATGGCAGATCCCGTCGGCGTTTTGGAGCGCCATCGCCTCACGCATCGCTGGCTCGACCCTGCGATGACAACGAAAAACGCCCGGTCTTGCGACCGGGCGTTTTCGAAGATCGGGCTGGAGGGCCGACCTACTTGATCTTGCCTTCCTTGAACTCGACATGCTTGCGCACGACGGGATCGTACTTCTTCATCACCAGCTTGTCGGTCTTGGTGCGGGCGTTCTTCTTGGTCACGTAGAAGAAGCCGGTGTCGGCCGACGAGTTCAGGCGGATCTTAATTGAGGCGGGCTTCGCCATGGTCTGTCCTCGCGCGGCCAACTGCGCAGTCGCAGCCGGCTGGGTTCTAAAGAGCGGCGGACAATACGAATCCCGAACCCAAAGTCAATGCCGCCCTAAAGGATCCTTGGCTTGGTGGGGCCAGCCCGAAACCGCATGTAGGGAATGGGGCGCTGGGGTTGTTCCAGACGGGCGATGACCTCGGTGATGACCGAGCGGGTCACCATGGGGAGTTTCAGCTCCAGGGCGTCGGTAAACTCAAACCAGGCGATCTCCTCCAACTCCCCGCAGTCGGGTTGGCGCTCCAGGCTGGTGAGGCGTTCGGCGTCGGCCATCAGGAACCAGGAGTCGTAGCGCTTGGCCAGGCTGGGGGGCGTGACGGCGCGATAGACGATGGACAGGGCGTCGAGGTCGGCGGCGGCGCCTTGGGCCAGGAAGTCCCGCCAGGGCCCGGCCACCGGGCGGGGCTCGACGGGCTGA
>JANPAO010000232.1:0-5390 GCA_031429955.1 Phenylobacterium sp.
CGCGCCGCCCCAAGGTTCAGAATTTGGACGGACTATCGTATTGAAACTGGACCCGGTCAATGGGAGACTGGTGGCGCAGACGAGGACCTGGGCGATGAAGTGGGATGACCTGGCCGACCAGCCCTGTTCGGTGGCCCGCACGGTGGCGGTGATCGGCGACCGCTGGACCCTGATGATCCTGCGCGACGCCTTCCTGGGGGTGCGGCGGTTCGAGGCCTTCCAGGCCAGGCTGGGCATCTCGCGCACCATCATCGCCGAGCGGCTCAAGCGCCTGACCGACGAAGGCGTGCTGATCAAGACCCCCTATCAGGACCGCCCGGTACGCCACGACTACCGCCTGACCGACAAGGGCCGCGATCTCTATCCGGTGGTGATGGCCATCGTAACCTGGGGCGACCGCCACTATGCGGGCCCCGCCGGTGCCCCCCTGCTCCACCGGCACAAGGCCTGCGGCTGCGACTTTGCGCCGGTGATGACCTGTTCGGAATGCCAGGCTCCGGTGACCGCACGGGAGGTGGAGACGCGGGCCGGGCCGGGGGCCCTGATGGATCGGCCAAGTGTGATCGTGCCGGCGGCGGCCCCGTCGCCGATCTCCCCACCCTGAACGTCATCCTCGGGCCGCGTCCCGAGGATCCATGATCTCCGTGGGGCCGCAAAGATCAACAGCGGGGCCGTCGCGACCATCCTCCACCACGGAGATCATGGGTAGCCGGGACAAGCCCGGCTATGACGTTCAGAGGGGTGGAAATCCCGACAGCGGCCCCGGACGCCCCAGACCCTGACCGTTGCAGATAGCTTCATCTGAAACGGCAAGAAGGGTCGAGATTCAAAGAGTGTAGAGCGTGACGGGCGCTTCAACCGGCAGCCACTTGAAGCTGTCACGCCCTAGAACGGAGACCTGAGGGTGAAGTCCAGGCCTTGGGTGAGGAGGGTTGGGGAGGTTTGGGCACGGTAGCCGAGGCTGAGGGACAGCCCCGATGTCCTGGCCCATTCCAGCCCCAGATCGAAGGACCACTGGTCGCGTCGCAAGTCGTTCAGGTAGAGGGCGAAGATCGGGCTGTCGACCAGGTCGGCGAAGCGGACCCGCTGCGGGTCCTGGTCCTCGAACTCATGGGCCCATTCCACCTGGAGGCGGGGTAGGAGGCGTCCGTCCTGCAGGGGAACCGACCATCCGCCCCGCACCCCCAGCACCGATGACAGACTGTCGAAGGTCAGAGCCTGATAGGTCAGGGCGTAGGTTCCGATCCCCGTCTCGGTAAAGGCGTCGAGATCATAGGCCTGGCGCTCGGCTCGGACATAGGCCTCACCGTTGAAGCCCTGGCGACGCAACGTCCAGCCAGCAGACATCGAGCCGAAGGTGACGGCCCCCTCTCTCTGGCCCTGGCCAAGGCTGCCGGTGGCGGCAATCCAGCGGCGGCTGTCGAAATCGAGGCCCATCCGCCCCAGGGCCCCATCGACGAACAGGCCTGAGTCGGACTGCCAGCCGCCATAGAGGGCACCGGAGACACCGCGCCCTTCGGAGCGACTGCCGTGGTCGCCGATCTCGGTGCGGTCGCGACCGTAGCCGGCCCCGACGCCAAGGATCAGGTCCGGGGTGATTCGCATGTCGATCCCGGCACTGAGGCCCTGGGTGGTGATGCGATAGTCACGGGCACCGGACTGGGCATCGCGATGACCCCAGTCCACGGTTCCCGCAGCCCAGACGCCGATCCGCTCATCCAGCAGGCGGTCACGGCCGGGACCTGGCGGGTCGGTGGGTGCCCAAAGCGTGTCCTGTTGCCGGTCGCGGTCGAGAACCGGTCCCCAACGGTCGCGCTCGACATCGCGGACCAGGCCCGTCAGCCCCTCGCCGCGGGGTGACCAGCCCCGGCTTTGCGCAAAGCCCAGGTTGAGAGACAGGTCGTTGCGGCTTTCATTGGAGCCGTCACGGATGGCGGCCAGCCGGCGGCTGAAATTGGCGGTCTGGGTGTCGGCAAAGCGGCGGGCGCTGTCGACCTGGGAGACGACGACGACGCGCACCTCCGGGTCCAGGGTCGGATCGGGTCGCGGGGTGACTGTCAGGCGCAGGGAGCCGTTACCGGTGGCCGCCGCATTGGTCAGGGAAAAGGCCACGTCGGCCACGCCGGTGAAGCGCGCCGCCGGGGTGAAGGTCAGGGCATAGGTGCGGGCACCCACAGCGCCGCCCTCGACAATGGTCGCGGTTCCGGCACCGGACGGCGTCAGGGCCAGCACGGCGGCCCCGGTGAAGGGCCCGCCCCGCGCCCCGCTGGTCAGGTCCACGGTCACCGGCCGCCCGACCTGGGTCGCGGCCGCCAGGGCGGCAGGAATAGGGGCCAGGTCGGTGACCACCCGAGCGGTGCCCGGCGCCGAGCTGCCAAAGGGCAGGTCGATGACATAGGCAAAGCTGGTGGAGCCGCTGTCGGCGAGGGCCGGGGTGAAGACGAGGTCCAGGCCCTGGACGGTTACGGTGCCATAGGTCGGTGCCTGGGTGACACGCACCGCCTGGAACGGCCCGCCGCTGAGGCCGGTGATCGGGCTGAGGCGCACCGTGGCGTTGGAGGCCGAACGCCCGCTGAGATCGGGGGCCTTGCCGGTGACGTTGAACAGGAAGGTGGCCGGGGCCGAGGTGCCGCCAGGCCCAAAGCCCACCAGGGTCACCCGGTCCTGGCCCAGGAAATTGCTGCGGGGTCGATAGACCAGCCGGAAGCGCAGGGCACCCAGGGCCTGGGGACCGCCCTTGGTCACCGAGACGGCACCGGACTCTTCCTCAATGGTGGCGTCGCCGCCGGAGGGCAGGGCGGTGAGGCGGAAGCCATCGACGACGCCGCTGCTGGTCGAGCCCAGGTCCACGCTGAAGGCCCCTCCGACTGTGGTGGGCGGGGCGACGACGGCGGGTGGATTGATGGTCGGCGCCGGTGGCGTGGGGACGGTGATGGCGACGGTGGCCGCCGATGAGGTCCCACCGGGGCCGGTGGCGGTATAGGTGAAGCCGTCGGTGCCGAAGAAGCCCGTGCGCGGGGCATAGGTGGCTGTGGTGCCCGACAGGCTGACCGAACCATTGGTCGGCCCCTGGGCAATGGCCAGGCTGGAAAAGACCCCGCCCGGCGCCAGGGCGATGGCCTGACCCGGCGAATTGAAGGCCACCTGGGTCGCCACTGATCCGGCACTGGGGGCCGGCGGTGCCGCCACGGTGATGGAGACGGTCGCTGGCGCAGAGTCGCCCCCCGCACCGCTGGCGCGATAGGTGAAGCTATCGGTGCCGATGAAGCCGGAATTGGGAACATAGGTGGCGCTGGTCCCCGACAGAGTCACCCCGCCACTGGTGGGGCCGGCGACCACCGACACGCTGGTGAAGGCGCCGCCAGGGGTCAAGGTGATGGCCTGGCCCGGGGAATTGTAGGCGACAGTGGCCGAGACCGCCCCGGCGGTAGGGATCGCATTGAGATAGGTATAGTCGTCGGCGGCGGTATTGGCGCTGGGCAGGGCACCGGTGCTGACGATCACATCGGCCAGACCCGCCGTCCCGGCCGGCGCGGTGGCGGTCAGGCTCGTGGCGCTGTTGACCGTGAAGCTGGTGGCGGCATTGGCCCCGAAGCGAACGGCGGTGACCCCGGTGAGATTGGTCCCGGTGACCGTCACCACCGTGCCCCCGGCCGGCGGGCCGGTGGCGGTCGAAAGGGCGGTGACGCTCGGCCGCTGGGCGTGGGCCAGGGCGCAGTTGACCTGACTGCGGTCCGCCTGTCCGGTCAGGGTGAAGCTGGCATTGTCCGCTCCGATCGTGGCCGATCCCGCCGAACAGGTTACCGAATGCAGCAGTCCATCGGCGTGCGGGTTTTCGGTGAAGGTGTAACTGGCCCCAGGCTGAAGCAGATAAGGCTGGCTGGACAGGAATAAGAGTGGGGCACCGATGGAACGCGCGGAGGGTCGAAAGCCGTCTCGAAGAACGCCCGTCGCGGCGCTCAGGAAACCGGTGTAATAAGAGCCGGGCGTCGTGGGGACGAACACCCGGCTGCCCGGCACGTCCGTGGTCACGCCCCTGAAGGTCACGGTGACCGTCCCCGACGGGTTGGGTCCGGTGGCCGTGGTGGAATAGCCGAGACCCAGCGCCGGATAGTTGAGGGGTCCAAAGACGTCCTCGTCGTAGGGCTCCGCGCCGTTGTCGGGGTGGTCACCATAGCTTCGGGCGGCGAATTGATCCTCCCCGCCCGGAAACACGCGCGCCGTCAACTCGTATGTGCCCGGCGCGGTGATATCGACGCCGCCCTCGTGCGGCGAGGTGATGCGGAAGGTGGCGTCCACCAGGGTCGAGGTGACCGTGTAGGTGTAATAATACCGCCAGACGCCAGGCTGGCCAATGCCCCTGCAGACGGCACCGCCCGCGTCGGTGAAGGCACCCGAAGACCCGACCGGGAAGCTGTAGGTGACCGTCGCGCCGCCGAAGGCGTCAAAGACGACGGGACACCCGCCGGGGAACAGGGCCTGGGCTCGCGCTGGGGTCGGGGCCAGGGCGCTGGCCAGGATCAGGCACAGGCCGATCAGCCAGGGGGCGATCCCACGTCCTGCGACCGACATCCGACGCCCCTTGCACACACACACCGCTGGGCCGCCGGGCTCGCCCCGTGCGAGCAGCCCCTCCCCAACTGCGCCAAACGTTCTATATTCAGGGCAGAGGACACAATCGTCGGGGCTCTAATTGAGACGCGCGGCAAGGAGATTGAGACAGGCGGCAAGCACCAACCGGGGTGCCCGGTGGTGACCGCGCGCGCGGCGGCGTCGGTTGTGCGGATCGACGAGGCCCTGTCGCCCCGCGACCGGTTCGACAACTGGCAGCAGGCGGTCTCGGCGGTGTTCGACCTGGAGGTCCCAGACGTCGAAGATTTCGACTGCGGCATGACCTCGTGGAAGCTGGGGGAGCTTGTGCTGGGGGGGTTCTGGTCCAGCGGCAACAGCTTTGTGCGCGACCGGCGGACCATCGCTCGCAGCGGTCTGGACCACTACGTGGTCCAGACCCTGGTGTCGGGGCGAAACGTGCTGCGGGCCGGCGCGCCGGAGGGGGAATGGCCGGTGGGTTCGGTGCGTATCCTGGACATGACCCGTCCGGTCAGGACCGAAGCGGGGCGGTTCGCCAACCTGTCCCTGATCGTGCCCCGCGCGGTATTGGAGCCGCTGTTGGGGTCGCCCGACAGCCTGCACGGCGTGCCCCTGGCGGCCGACAGCCTGGGGGCCGGGCTGCTGCGGCGGCTGATGCAGGACCTCTCAAGCCATGCCGCCACCATGACCGCGGCCGAGGCTCAGGCCCTTGGTCCTGGTGTGGCGGCGATGGTGGCCGCCTGTTTTGGTCCCTCGGCCGCCGCCGCCGAGACCGCGCGGGCGGCGCAGGCGGTGATGTC